>NZ_JADBTX010000072.1:0-12144 GCF_020245945.1 Microcystis sp. M015S2 | reverse complement strand
GCGATTAGTAGGGGAGTACCGTCGATCCACTGGGTATGATCGTAATTATTGCCCTCCAATCCTAAATATTCCTCTTTGACCACCCGTTTCGCCAACATGGGATTACCGATCGCCCGTTGTTGCCAATCGGCCAGTTTACCCGGTGTTACCTGCAATCCCAAATCGTTTGCTTCCCCTTCCATGATTTCGCGGATCGCCCTTTCTGGTAAAGCTTCCAATTCGATGCGGGGAAGCTTCAAAAAAATATCTCTGGCCGGGGGATAAGTGGCTAATAATAATATCGGCTGTCCCTGCAAATGCAGTTTTTCTAACCAACAACGCAGGGAAACCGGAAACCTGTGGGCATTGTCCATGACCAGAAAAGCGACGTTACCTTGCATCCATTCGGCGATCGCTTCCTGTAACTGCTGTCCTGTCATCGGTTTGCCCTCTAGGGTCTCCGTATCTACCCCCAAATCCCCGGCGATTTCCAGAAGCATCTGTTTGACCGTGCCGATGGCAGGGGCTGCCACCGGAAACCCCCGCCCCCACAAGTCCTCGATTACCCGCTCTGCTAAAAAGGTCTTTCCCGCACCAGCTTCCCCCACCACCAACAAACTGGCATTGGCTAGTAGGGCGGCCACCACCCGCTCTTTTTCTGCTCGTCTATAGCAGGGGATTGAAACGGAATCATCAACGGAACGGATCGACAAAGACTGACGCTCACCGTCCGGCGCAACCCCGTAGGTATAGACCCGCTCCTCCCCGTTAGCCAATCTCCTTCTGTGTCGCTCGATCATCGTTCCGATTCCCAGTTCCCTTTCTACTATAGTTCCCCCCAATCTTTACTAGGGAATAACTATGTACTACTTTATTTCCGGTGAGAGAAAGTGAAGTATCGATCGCTATTCGTGGCATTCTAGAAATAGACGGTAAACCTTGACGGTTTTGCTGGATTTACTCTATCCATTCTTAAAAAGAGTGGGTAGTCGGTCGGAGAATCAATAGCGGGGCAGTTATGGCAAAAGGAAAGGGTAATAGCGGACAATCTAAAGAGCCGAAAAGCTACAATCACGGTCAGACACATCCCCAACGTCCCGATATTGGAACCGAGCCACATTTTAAAAAGAAAAAGTTGCCCGCTACCTACCGTTACGATTCTTCTATTGCGCCCGAATTAAGCTGGGATGAAAACCCGGCTAGGGAAAAAGCAGAAGCATTAATAGCCAAAATTTTAGAAGCTGAAAGTTTAGAAGAAGCTAAGGTTGCTGCCTCTCAATTAAAAGCCATGAGTCAGCCATTTTTAAACTGGGCTGGCAAATCAGAAAGAGAATCATTTGAAGTCCCAACTTTACCTCTATTCGTTCATGAAAGATTATCAACAAGAGCCATTATCGAAACCCTGAAATCTCATAAAATTGGTTCAGATCAGTTAATGCTTAATTTATTTAACGATCCACAGTGGTCAATATCAGACCAGATATTAAGAGCTTACGAGTATCACGATAAGTGGGTAAATAGGATGATTCTCGGTGACTCGCTGGTGACGATGAACTCCCTGCTTCAATATGAGGGGATGGGGGGTAAGGTACAGATGATTTATATTGACCCTCCCTACGGGGTAAAATTTGGTTCTAATTTTCAGCCTTTTGTCAGAAAGCGTGATGTTAAACACAATGATGATGAGGATTTTACTCGCGAACCGGAGATGGTTCAAGCTTATCGAGATACTTGGGAATTAGGGTTACATTCTTATTTGAGTTATTTACGCGATCGTTTGTTGTTGGCCCGGGAGTTATTAACTGATAGCGGTAGTGTTTTTGTGCAGATTTCCGATGAGAATGTGCATCATGTTCGGGAGTTGATGGATGAGGTTTTTGGTGGGGAGAATTTTGTTTCACAGATTGCTTTTAAAACCACAGCAGGCAAATCTAGTAATAGAATTGATAGCATATACGACATTATTTTGTGGTATTCAAAAAATAATCAAACTTTAAAGTTTAGACCAATTTTTGTTTCACGTTCTCAAGAAGAAACTGATCAAAGATATTGTTATTTACAATTACCAGATGGGACTAATCAAAGATTATCTAATGAGCAATTACAAGGATTAGAAATTATCCCAGAAGGAAAAAGATTTAGAATTACTGCTTTAAATTCTCAAGGAGAAACATCTGGAGAAACATCTTTACCTTTTGAGTGGAATGGACAAACTTTTTATCCGCCAAAAGGAAGACATTGGTCTATTGTACCTTCTGGTTTAACAAAATTAGGAGAGTTAAATAGATTAATTTTAGAAGGAAAAAGTCTTTGTTATAAACGGTTTTTGTCTGATTATCCTATTTCAGAAATCAAAAATATTTGGATGGATACAGGAGGCGGAGCTTTAGTATATGAAAAAATATATGTAGTTCAAACATCAACAAAAGTCATCCAACGCTGTCTATTAATGACCACCGACCCCGGCGATTTAGTATTAGATATTACCTGTGGAAGTGGGACAACCGCCTACGTTGCGGAACAATGGGGAAGAAGATGGATAACCTGTGATGTTAGTCGTGTCCCCTTAGCTTTAGCCCGGCAGAGACTATTAACGGCCACTTTTCCTTGGTATCAACTAAAAGATAATAACTCACCAGCGGGAGGGTTTATCTACAAGAGAAAACAAAACAGTAAGGGGGAAGAAATTGGGGGAATTGTACCTCACATCACCCTTAAAAGTATCGCCAATAATGAACCGCCCGATGAAGAAATCCTCGTTGACCGTCCAGAAGTGGATAACAGCATCGTGCGGGTATGCAGTCCCTTCACCATCGAGGGAACGATCCCGCCTCCAGTTGACATGGATGGGGAAGCCCCGGAGACAGAAGCCGTTGAAATTGAAAGCAGTGGTTCCTATGAAGACCGGATGCTGGAAATTCTGCGGAAGTCGCCAGTGCTACGTTTACCCGGTAATCGTACCGTTAATCTTTCCCAAGTGCGCCGGCCGGTCCAGTCTCGGAATCTTTCAGCCGAAGCACTGGTAAAAGCAAGTGAGTTAGGCGGTGCGACACTTAGCGATGTGGTAGATGAGGCTTTAGAGGAAAACCTAAATAAACTGCCACTCTCCCAAAAACCAGTAGCCTTCATATTCGGACCAGAAAATGGAGCGATCGCTGAGAGAACCGTCTTCGAGGCCGCAAACGAAGCCCAACGCAAACAATACGCCCATCTTTTCGTTATTGGATTTGTGATCGCAGCTAAAGCTCGTCAGTTTATTGAAAATTGTCAGGAGGCGATCGGTATCCCGGCAACTTATATTCAAGCTACTCCCGATATATTGATGGGCGATCTCCTCAAACACATGAGAAGTTCGCAGATATTCAGTGCCTGCGGTCTGCCAGACGTAAAAATTCATCGTACTGGTGAAGGTAAATATCAAGTGGAGCTTTTAGGTTTGGATGTCTTCGACCCGATCACGATGGAAGTGGAATCCGAACCAGGTCGCAACGTCCCTGCTTGGTTCCTCGATACCGATTACAACGGCTTATGCTTCTATGTCAAACAGGCGTTTTTCCCCCGTACCAGCGCGTGGGATTCTCTCAAAAAAGCTTTGAAAGGCAGTTATGACGATGAAGTATGGGAACACCTAGCGGGAACGATCAGCGCACCGTTTGAAGCTGGCGAGCATAAAGAAATCGCCGTCAAGGTGATAGACGATCGGGGTAACGAGTTATTAGTTATTGAATCTTTAAAAGGAGAGTAGCTATCTATGTCAGATTCCTCAGAAGATAAAGGGTTTAATCTAAAAATGCTTATTGAGAATAACCCTGTTATATTTATTTGTACTGTTGCAATTACTGCTTTTACAATGGGATGGGGGGTACACGAAGCAATATCCCACGCAACCAATAATAACCCCCTAATTGTATTTAGATCATGTGAGTTTAACGCCAAAGGAAAAATAGATTTTCCTTCTGATAATAGTAAAGTTTCCAGAACATTCCTTACAACAGGAAAAATATATGGAGAGATTGCAGAAGGCCATCATATATGGCTAGTTGTGAATCCTGAAAACTCTTTTGGTTGGTATCCTCAAGTTGGGGAAATTGTGCCAGATGTGGGTAGTGGAAAATGGCAACAAAGTACTATTATCGGCACTGACAATGAGAGTAAAAACCGAAAATTTAAGATTGCCCTAGTCGAAGTTGATAAAGATGGAAATTCCCAATTTAAAAACAATATAGCTTCTCGTAACTACCCAGAAGAGTTTTTGCCAGACAACACAAAATTCCTTTACACAATAACTGTTACCCGTCAATAGCCTTAATGTCCTACGAAGTTGATCGCCCGATTCTAAACTCTCCCTTCGATGAACCATCGAAATACTGGTTTATCCGAGAGAACTACGCCCCCGAATTGCGAGACGGTCGCCGTCCCTCGATCATCTATCCTCCTCGCGAGGGTCAATTTGATTGGGATTTGGGTCAAGTTCTCAAGCTGTCGCCACCAGAAGAATTTGCGCCGGGTTACGAAATGACCCTAGTGAACCGATTGAGAGAAAGAGTGAAAGAATGGCGATCGCAAAATTACCCCGGCGTGACCCGTACCACTTTAGATTTGCTTCGCCACTGGAACCGCAAGGACAGAGAGCAAAGGCTATTTTTTGCTCAGTGCGAGGCGGTAGAAACCATCATCTTTTTAACCGAGTCCCGCCTTGACTTCCAGCAGGGAATCCATATCCCAGTCGATACGCCTCTCGATCTCGAACTCAAAGCTTTCATCCGCTATGCTTGCAAAATGGCCACGGGTTCTGGAAAAACAACGGTGATGGGAATGCTGGCCGCTTGGAGCATCCTGAACAAGGTAAACGATCGAAGTGATACCCGCTTTTCCGATGTCGTTTTGGTGGTCTGTCCCAACGTCACTATTAAAGGTCGTCTTCAGGAATTAAACCCCGCTAACGGAGAGGCCAGCCTGTACCGCACCCGTGACCTTGTACCCTCTCACCTGATGGACAGACTCCGGCAAGGAAAGGTTATCGTCACCAACTGGCACGTCTTCGAGCGTCGATCGCCCTCTACGGCGGGTGAAGATGCAGCCAAAGTGATCAAGACAGGTGTAAAAACTATTTCTACCGAAGTTATCAAAATTGGTAAAGAGAACACCACCGCAAGGGGAACCCGTTACCTAACCCCCGAAACCCTAGAACAACAGAAGCGTACTGGACAGATCAAGGTACTAGAGGAGAAGAAAGACAAACAAGGCAATATAACCGAGGTCAAGGTGAGATCGACCCGTTACCTAGAAAGCGAAGCCGCTTGGATACGCCGTATCCTCAACCAAGAGATCGGCAATAAAACCAGAATTCTCGTCCTTAACGATGAAGCTCACCACGCTTACCGGATAGCTCCTAACGATAAGAGTGAGGAGGGCGAGGACGATGACGCTTTGGAATACGATCGCAAGGAATCGACGATCTGGATTGAAGGACTTGATCGCATCCACAAATACCGAACGATCAACCTCTGCATCGATCTGTCAGCTACTCCCTATTATCTTCGGGCTTCTGCTAAAGATGCAAATAAACCTTTTCCGTGGATAGTCAGTGATTTTAGCCTGATGGACGCAATTGAATCGGGTTTAGTCAAAATACCGCAACTTCCCTTGAGGGATACCACTGGAGCGATTACCTCCAATGTTGCTTACTTCAACATCTGGCAGTGGATCATGGGAAAAATGACCCCTAGCGAGCGAGGCGGCAAAACCAACAGCCCTAAACCAGAAGCAGTGCTAAAGTACGCCCAAAGCCCGATCGCCCTTCTTGCTGGACAGTGGGAACAAACCCGTGAGGAATGGTTGCAGAGTCCAGATGATCCCAGACCTCCTGTATTTATCATCGTCTGCAAAAACACGAAAATTGCCAGATTAGTGTACGAATGGATAGCAGAAGACAAAAAACCGACTAATGTTGCTCCTTTTGCCACTAAATCACTTAAAAATACAGAAGCGGAAACTAACACTATCCGAGTCGATTCTAAAGTGGTTGAAGAATTAGAATCGGGTAACACGAAATCCGACGAATCCAAATGGATGCGCTTTACCCTTGATACCGTGGGGCTGGTGGACTGGCCAAAAGACGGGCAAGGGCGATCGCTATATCCCGATGGTTTTACCAGCCTTGCAATCAAAATAGGGAAACCCCTGCACCCGCCCGGTCGGGATATCAGGTGCATTATATCCGTGGGAATGCTTACGGAAGGATGGGACTGCCGGACGGTAACACACATCATCGGTATCCGTCCCTTCATGTCGCAACTGCTCTGTGAACAGGTAGTTGGGCGCGGACTACGGCGGCGTACTTACGACCTCGATGAAAATGATCGCTTCTCGGAAGAAACCGCAAAAATCTTCGGGGTTCCCTTCGAGGTAACGCCTTTTAAAGCCAATCCCAACGGGACTGCTCGTAAGCCCGAAAAGCGGAACCGCATCTACTCCGTAGCCCTTAAATCGCAGTATCGCATCGAATTCCCCAGAGTGGAAGGTTACACACAAGGAGTTCACAACAAAGTGATCGTTGATTGGGAAGCGATCGCTCCAATTACCTTAGACCCTAGCAAGATTCCCCCAGAAGTTCAGGTAAAAGCGACCCTTTCCAACAATCAAGGTCGTCCGAGTTTGAATGGGCCAGGCAAATTAGAAAGTCTCGATCTGAGTCCTTACCGCAAAAATAGCCGTTTGCAGACGCTTATCTTTAAATTGGCAGGAGATTTAACCAAAACCTATTGCGAGATGAAAACTTGCGAGGCTCCCCCTCACGTTCTCTTTCCCCAATTATGGAAGATTTGCGATCGCTATCTAAAAACGAAGGTTAAAGTGATTAAGCCCTGTCAGATAGAAGATGCTTGGCTCTCACCTTATTACGGTTGGATGATCGAGAACCTAGCCACTGCGATCCACCCTGATACGAATGCGGGGGAAACTCCAGAACTACCACGCTACGAACCTTATCGCGGTAACGGTTCTACCGATGATGTCGATTTCTGGACAAGCAAATCGATTTACCCCATTGAGCGATCGCACCTTAACGCAGTGGTTGCCGATACCCACCAGTGGGAACAGTCCGCTTCTTATCAAATCGACAATCACCCGATTACTGACGCTTTTGTAAAAAACGAGCAGCTAAATTTTTCGATTCCCTATCTCTATAACGGTCAAGAACGTGAATACTATCCAGATTTTATTATTCGATTGAAATACTCGGAACCCCGCTATCTTATCTTCGAGACAAAAGGGTATCGATACGATGGTACGGAGGAAAAGAAGGCGGGTGCGGAACGCTGGTGTAGGGCGGTTAACGCCGATGGTCACTTCGGCACTTGGGAATACAGGCTCTGTAAATCGCTGGAAGTCATTCAGGCGCTCGACGAGATCGCGAAGGCTCTCGATTAATTAGGGTCTGCTGAAAAAGTTTTTCGGTGGGGGTAGGAGTCAGGAGTCAGGAGTCAGGAGTCAGGAGTTTCAGGCTTTGTTGCCCTTGTTTTTTGTACCAAGCGATGTACCATAAGAAGGATAATGCAAGGTTTTTGAAAGTCCCAATCCTATTTTCTTGCACTAACATCGGACTTTAACAGGTCAAAAGCTTTATTTTAAAAGGGTTTTACCATTATTCAGCAAGCCCTAATTAAACTCTACCCTAGTAGATGTGTTCGGTAACGATGCCAGCGCGATGGTTGAGGTCAAGTGAAAACATTTGCAGTCACGAAAAACCATATTTCTTGAGAAGATTTTCTATTTTACTTTTATAAAACTTTTCATAAAATTTTAGCAGTCTATTTCTAATTTCAACGCCAATTTCAGTATTAATGCTTCTCTGAATTCCCTCATGCCATTCGGTAAAATCATGTGGAATTTTATTAAAATCAGCTGCATAAATCCATAATTGAATTAAGTTATCTAGCTTGTCTATTTCTTTCGCAATTTTTGAATTCAAGTTCTCTTCTCGCTCAAAATCTCCCCATAATTTAGCAATATAATTTAATTTTGCAAATCCATCATAAGTGTCTAGAAGCTCAATTTCTTTATAAATTTCTTCTTCGTTCTTTCGATCAGTTTCTTTTTTTCCAATTATATCTCCAGTTATTGCTTCAGATAGATCGTGAATTAATAGCATATCTATAATTTGCTTTTTATCATATTTACTGTCTTTGTTCCATTTATCAGGCAAAAGAAAAGATGCTATTAAATAAGTTCCATAAGTATGATCTGCCACAGATTCTCCAACATGGCTATCAGGAACAAACATATTTCTATCTTCTTTGACCCAGCCCGCCCTTTTTTGAAATTTGATTTTATAAAACTTCAAAAAAATATTACCAATTATATCAAAATCTCTTTCTTGAAGATTTTGATATATCATACTTATATATTTATAAAGTTCGGGCGGTTGCACCTGATTACTATATTTAGAATCATATAAAAATAATTTGATTACATCAGAGACTAATGTGCGGCTTTCGTCATCTAGCGAGCCTTTGACTAAGCGATGTTGAACCAGAGAGCAAACTGTGTGTAATTCAATATTAATTAGAGGGTTTATTTGTCCATCACCAGAGCGAAGGCGAGAGCAGAGCTTTCTGATCGTTTTTGAACATGATCCCAAACTATCTTTATCAAGTAATTGAAGTGGTTCATTATTCGGATCTTCATTAGGCTCATCTCCATAATATTCCAAATGAAATCCTCTATTTAGCATATCTGCTTGTTTATCCTTTAAGAGAGTCAAAACATATTCCTTTTGAGCATCTCGATCATTCAAATACGAAAGGCTAACATAAACAGTTCTTAGTAAAAAAATATGTAGATTTAAATCATTAGTATTCAATTTCAAATTATTGCTATAATCACTTTTTAGTGTTTCTTTAAAATCTTTCAGTATTAATTTTGAACGGATCGCACATCTTTTATTTGTTAATCTTCCTGCAATATAGCAAGCAAATGCCTTTGAATAGGGATGAAATTCATCATTTTTTAACACTATTTTGGTAGCATTTAAAGCTTTTTCTTGATATCTTGCTTTTTTGTTAATTATTTCTTTACATAATCTATTAATTCTATTTGGTTGTACATATTTCAAAACTGTATCAATTTTTTTAAAATCATTATCGTTGCTATCGTCCACAATTTTAAAAAAATTATAAATTACATGACGTGCAACCAAATAATCGTTAACTTGAGGATGACCATGAGCAAGCTCTAGAAGAAAGTTATCAATTTCTCCGCGTTCAAGTTTTTGATATCCTTCGTAAAAGGCAATCTCTGCCGAACGATCAAGAAGTTTTTCAGTATTAAAGTCTGGAGTATAATGCTGATATTCCTGTAAAAATTCTCGGCAGTAGGATTTTAATAAATCAGACAAATACAAATCTGGTGAATTTGCTTTTATTTTGCATTTTAAGAGTCCTAATAAAAAAATGTCAACATCTTCAATTTTAAATTTCTCAATCATACTAATAAAGTCTTTGGCACGTTTCTCTAAATCTATAATTTCTGCACATCGATAATTTGAAGAAATTTTTAAGAAGTCAGTAATAAATTTGCTTGCATCCTGATTTCTAATGTTAATAGAGTTAAAAACCAATGTTTCATCTGGATCGATGCTAATAGCATCTGGTGGATAAGTGTTGATAGCATCTCCAGTCTGTCTAGTGGCAATAACAAATTTGCATTTATTGCGTTCTGGATAATTATCTAACAAGTATGAAACTACATCCTCTTCGCTTTCAGAGCATCCATCATAGCCATCAAGAATGATTAGGAATTTATTTCGGTGTTGGGTTTGAATTAAGTGCGTAATTATTTGTTTATAATCAACATTTGGATCGTAGATCGCAGAGTGTTTATTTAAAATTAAATTTGTAATTCTTTCTCGGTAGGTTAACCCTAAAAAAGGAATTAAATTGCTCCTGCATAGTTTATGCAGGTTAATAAAAATGGGTATTAGATTATCTTCTTATGAATTATCTTCTAAATTGTTTTTATTGTTTTTACTTTTCTCGTAAAAATACCAATATAAGAGATTCAAAAATGAAGTTTTTCCTGTTCCCGATATTCCCTTAATTAGCAAAGGTAATTGGCTATTTGCAGAGATAATTTTTTCGCTTATATGCTCAAATAAATTATCAGTATTTAAAACTTGATTATCAGAATTGCAAATATAAGTAAATAATTTGCTGTAATAACTTAAATTATCTTCTTGAACGCACGATACACTATTATAATACTTGTCAAGATGATTATTCAAAATATAGCTATTTAAAGACTGTAAATAATCTTCCTTTGCATCAAGTAAAGGCAAGCTATCTTGCACTTTTAACCATGTTTTCAGACGATCAAAGATAGTCTGTATAGATATTGCTAAACCGCCCTCTTGCATATATCTAGATGTAAGCATACCTACTACTTTATATTCGCCATCAATGTAGGAAAAAATAGGAGAGCCACTTTCTCCTCCCGTAAACTTTTGAAAATCTACCAAAGTAGATAATTTTAATCTTAAACCCAACTTATCAAAGATATTTTTGCCTATAATCTCTCCTGTTTTTTCACTTCCAGAAGTACACTCACTATCTCCAAATCCAAAGCTCTTAAATTTGCCTGATTCAATTAGATTCGGATGCAAAAAAACTTTTCCTAATTTATATCCTTTAAAGTCTAGAATAGCGAAATCATCTCCATTATCACCTCCAATATATACTTGTTCAACTTTTTCTCCTTTTATTCTAATATTCTTCAATCCGCCTGCTTGTGTTATAACGTGTGAACAAGTCAATAAAAGCCCATCTTCAGAGATAAAAAAACCCGTACCAACAAGAGAGTTTGAAGGATTCTTTCTAATTTCGACAACGCAATCACATATATCTTCCCACTTCATTTTTAACACCTACAAGATAAAATTAGTTTTTCCGAACTTGCCATGTAAAGTTATCAGTAGTCAATTCTCGTAAAACTTGTGTGGCAAGGCTTTAAGTTGTCGAACCATAAATTTTATGTAAATCCCAAGTAATTTTGACTTTTAGAGACGCTTGAGCAGAAGTCTCAACAACATAAATGTTCCCCTTCCCTGTGAAACTTAAGCCAAACTCAACCTCAGCATTTTTAGCTTTGCCCTCACGATATAAGGCTTCAAAAGCTTCTGTCAAAGGACGGCATCCATTAATAATAGTATATTTAATATCATCAAACTTCTCTCCTACCTTGTCGATGACAATATCTCCCGTCTTAGCCAGAGGATTGATTGTTTGTTCTGGAACATCCACTGCTACTAGAATAGTTCCCTCTTGTCCGACATTAAGTTCAATCAATTTCTGTGTCATATACTTAACCTCTCTAATACCAAAAAATCGCACCGTAGGCATTATTCATCATAAAGAGCAGTTAGGGACCTGCGTAGGAATAATATCCCAGCCAGACAGTCGCTCTGTAGAAGAATCAGACAAGCCATAAATGGTACATTATCAAAGCGCAAGTCCCTTATTTATTTCACAATTTCTTTAGCTCTCTCACGCCCTACGGTTCATGGTAACATGGCTTAAGTTTTTATTAAATAAGATTTGAGTCAATTATTTTTATTCTTTAACTTTCTTAATATATTTTTATATTTAACTAGATGAGAGCGTTTACAAATGTACAACAAAGTATTTATTTTATTTTTTTAATAAAAGCAATTACTGAATTTATCATCTTGCAATTCCCAAAAATTAAGTTAATCTTAATACCACAATATCAATATAGTGGTTCTTCGTTACTTGGTATGGTTTGATCGAGGGGACTAAATCAACTAAATCCTTATCTGGCAAGAGATTTAATTGATTATCTCGTTCTCTGCAAGAGCCTATTTATAACGTGGAAAAAGGGATTTAATGTCGGTTGGGAACCTCAAAGGCTCTTCTCGATTTTGTCTGATAATTTTTGCTTATGGAATCGTGAAATGCTGATCGGGCAAGACTTTCAGCACTATTTTGACGGATATTCTATCAGTATAGACCCTGACAGGGGGACAAGCTGGCTGAACTCCTTACAGCATAAGCTTTTTGGGGTGTTCGAGCGAAAAAGTTCGATGCAGATCACTCCCCATTGTTGATAAAGATTTCTAATAAGCTCGCCCAAATCCCTGATTCTCTCGTT
>NZ_JADBTX010000071.1:0-25718 GCF_020245945.1 Microcystis sp. M015S2 | reverse complement strand
TGAAGATCCGCCCCCAGATTTAGTGGTGGAAGTGGATATAACCCACACGGATATTAATAAATTAGCACTTTATGCCCGTTTGGGAGTGCCAGAATTATGGCGTTTTAATGGACAAATCTGGCGCATTTATCGGTTAGAAAAGGGGGTTTATCAGGAAGGAGAATTTAGTCCCACTTTTCCCCTAGTTCCGAAAACTAAACTCTATGAATTTTTAGCCACTGCTAAAGAGGATGAAGTGAGAGCAGAAAAGAATTTAAGAGCATGGTGTCAACAGACTTTTAAAAATTAGGTGGGCAATGCCCACCCTAATCTTAGGATGGCGGTTTGTAGGTAGAAGCAACGGATAATTCCTTTAATTGCTTCGCTGCCACTGTTGAAGGTGCAGAAGTGAGTAAACAACTAGCTTGCTGGGTTTTCGGGAAAGCAATCACATCGCGAATTGATTCTTCCCCCGCTAACAACATCACCAAGCGATCTAAACCGTAGGCGATGCCACCGTGGGGAGGGGTTCCGTATTCAAAAGCTTCTAACAAAAAGCCGAATTTATTATAGGCTTCCTCTGGGGATAGACCGATGGTGGCGAAGACTTTTTCCTGTACTTCCCGTTGATAGATCCGCAAACTGCCGCCACCGATTTCAATACCATTAAAAATCATATCGTAGGCGAGGGCGCGAGCGTGGGCTAGATCGTCTAAATCTTCGGGATTGGGGGCAGTAAAGGGGTGATGCAGTGCTTCTAGGCGTTTTTCCTCGGCGTTGTATTCAAACATCGGGAAATCCGTCACCCAGAGGAGGTTGATTTTCTCGGGATCAATTAATCCCAATTGTTCCCCTAAAACTAAGCGTAGGCGGGATAGGGATTTATTGACTGTATCGGTATCTCCTGCCCCAAATAAGAGCAGATGCCCCGGTTTTGCGCCAGTCTTCTCGATTAAAGCCTGTTTTTGTGCCTCTGTCAGGTTATCTTTAATCGCACCAATGGTATCAAAATCGTAGTCTTCGCGCACGCGGATGTAGGCGATTCCCTTCGCACCCGCATCGGTGGCTTCTTTGAATAAATCCCCACCCGGTTTGATTCTGACGTTAGAAATCGCCTCGTTACCGTTGGGAATCGGTAAAACTTTCACCGTCCCCCCACTAGCGATCGCACCTGAAAACACCTTAAATCCCGAATCGGCAAAAATCTCCGCCACATTGACCAATTCCAAGCCAAAACGGGTATCAGGGCGATCGACCCCATAGCGATCCATAGCCTCAGCATAGGTTAAACGGGGCAGGGGCAGGCTTATATCGATATTTTTGACTTTTTTGAAGATATGAGCGATTAAAGCCTCATTTAGGGCTAAAATCTCGCTTAAGGAGAGAAAACTCATCTCCATGTCTAACTGAGTGAATTCTGGTTGACGATCAGCGCGCAGATCTTCATCGCGGAAACAGCGAGCGATTTGATAGTAGCGATCCATTCCCGACACCATTAATAATTGCTTAAATAGTTGCGGTGATTGGGGTAAAGCGTACCATTGGCCCGGGCTGACCCGGGAAGGAACCAGATAATCCCGCGCTCCTTCGGGAGTCGATCGAGTTAAAATTGGCGTTTCCACTTCGATAAAATGCTGTTCATCTTCGAGAAAACGGCGCATTTCTTTGACAACTTGGTGACGTAGTTGTAAATTCTGACTCATACGCTCCCGGCGTAGGTCTAGATAGCGGTATCGCAAGCGCACATCTTCCCGGACCGATTCACTTTCGGAACTAGAGACGACAAAAGGCAGTTGTTTAGTAACCCCGTTGAGAATCTCGATGCTAGTGGCGTAAATTTCGATTTCTCCGGTGGCAATGCGCGGGTTAAGGGATTCGGTAGGCCTTTGACTGACTGTTCCCGTCACCTTGATGACATACTCGTTTCTGACGGTTTCAGCGATGGGGTAGGAAGCGGGGGTTCGTTGGGGATCACTGACGATCTGGACAATACCACTGCGATCCCGTAGATCAATAAAAATAACGCCACCGTGATCGCGACGGCGATCGACCCAACCGAAGAGGGTGACACTTTTTTCAATTTCGATCGCGCTAAGGTCGCCACAGTAGTGAGTTCGCATAGTCTAACTAGAGAATTACTTATATTACGAATGTAGTATAGAAAGGATGTGGCCAGAAAAAAATCAGACGGCCTTGTTCATTATGCCGGTATTTTGTCGCTCTTGTCCCCTTGTTTAGGGTATTTTTATGGTCTCTTAGTCCTCAGCTATCGGCTTTTCGCGGATCGGCTATAATCAACAAGGCTCATCTAGCAGTTACCGATTTTCAACGATTAAAATCATGAATTCCTTAGAAAAAAAAATGGTGGAACTGTTAAGAGAACTCAGGGAAGATCACCATGTTTCAGGAGTAAAAGCGGAATTCGAGACGGAAGGAACCCGACTGACGGAAGCGATGCGGTTGAAAGAAATTAGTCTGACAGCGGGGGTAGATTTTAATCTGAAAATCGCCGGTTGCGAAGCGATCAGAGATATCTTTGATGCGGTTAATTTAGGAGTCGATCGCTTGATTGCTCCCATGGTAGAAACAGCCTACGCTTTACAAAAATATCTGCGGGCAGCTAGGAGAATTTTAGCTGATCAACGGGTGGAAGATGTGGAGTTATTAGTTAATATTGAAACGATTACTGCCTGTGAGAATTTTCAGGAAATGTTGGCGATTCCAGAGATAAAATCTCTCCATGGTATCGTCATCGGACGGATGGATTTAGCCTGTTCTTTGGGATTAACTCGTCAGGATGTCAATAGCGAGCAAGTTTTAGCTCTAGCTTTACCTTTGGCAAAAAAGGCTAAGGCTGCCGGTTTGACTGTTGCTATTGGGGGTGGGGTGTCACTGCATTCTTTACCGTTTTTCAAAATGTTCTGCCAAGGACATTTTGACCGCTTCGAGACGCGCAAAGTTATCTTTAATTGTCCCCAAGCTTTGGATAATTTTAGTTTAGCTTTGCCAAAGGCGATCGAGTTTGAATTACTCTGGTTAGAGAATAAAAAAAATTATTATGGTGCTATTGTTGGTGAAGATGACCAGCGTTTAGAAATCTTGCATAATTTACTTTTTGGTTAAAGATATTGGTCAGTTCTATAGACCGCTCAAAACCTAGACAGCAAAGTTATACAGATGTGGACTCATTATGAATAACTTCTCTTAATTAGGGTTAGCTGAAAAAGTTTTTCGTGGTTGCAGGGTCTGGGGTGTGGGGTTTAGAGTGCTTCAATTTGCGCTTGATGTTTGTGCCGACAAGGCTATAATATTGATAGCACCTACTTTTGTACTAAAAACAATGGCATTATCCACCAATTACTTGGCGTTTAATCAGAGAAATTATCAATATTGATACAGAAATCTTACAAACACTTTCGACAATGCCAGATTCTCTAAAGCACGAACTTCTGCACTATGCCAAGTATCTCATAGAAAACCACTCAAAGGAATATATGGAATGAATGCCTTCAAGGAAATCAACCCTTGTCACCGAAAAACTTTTCCAAGAGATTCCCCCTGACCAAAGAAAAACCTTTACTTGTGACAAGGTCAATGAATTTTGTGGACATCAAGAGTTGAGTCAGAAATTGGGAGCAGATTTTTATTTTGCTACTCCTTATCATTCTTGGGAGAGGGGATTAAACGAGCATACTAATGGACTATTAAGACAATTTTTTCCCAAGGAAACGAATTTGAAAATCCTTAAGCCAGAGGAAATAGAAAGAGCCGTAAATTTGATTAACAATCGTCCTCGAAAATGTCTTGACTATCGTACCCCGAATAAGGTATTCTATGAGATTAGATAAGACAGTGATTAAATCCAGACTTGAATTGGCCATGACCTCGGAACTATCGAAGCAATACGATCCTAAGATCACAGAAACGAAATGGCAGCAATATTGGGAAAATCAAGAAATATTTAGAGCAAACCCCGAAAAAGGCGGCGAAACCTACTGTATAGTTATCCCTCCTCCCAATGTTACCGGTAGTCTCCACATGGGTCACGCCTTCGAGAGTGCCTTGATTGATACACTTGTTCGCTACAAGCGCATGACCGGCAAAAATACCCTCTGGCTGCCCGGTACGGATCACGCTAGTATTGCAGTACAAGCCATACTTGATCGCCAATTAAAAGCCGAAAAAACCGACCGTTACCAACTAGGAAGGGAAAAATTCCTCGAACGCGCTTGGCAATGGAAAGAGGAGTCCGGTAGTACCATTGTTAATCAACTGCGACGCTTGGGGGTATCCGTCGATTGGACGCGGGAACGTTTCACAATGGATGAGGGACTTTCCCATGCTGTTCGTACTGCTTTTATCAAACTTTATCAAGACGGATTAATCTATCGCGGTCAATACTTAGTTAACTGGTGTCCCGAATCCCGGTCGGCCGTTTCCGATTTAGAGGTAGAAAACAAGGATATTGAGGGAAATCTCTGGTATTTTCGCTATCCTCTCAGCGATGGTAGCGGTTATCTTCAAGTGGCCACCACAAGGCCCGAAACCATGCTCGGTGATACTGGTGTAGCTGTCAACCCGCAAGACCCCCGTTATCGCCATTTAATCGGCAAAACCGTCACTTTACCGATAATGGGGCGAGAAATCCCCATTATTGCCGATGAATTGGTGGATACTGAATTCGGTACCGGTTGCGTCAAAGTTACGCCGGCCCACGATCCTAAAGATTTTGAGATGGGTAAACGCCATAATTTAGACTTTATTAATATCATGAATTTAGACGGCAGTTTAAACGAAAATGCCGGAATATTCGCAGGTCAAGATCGTTTTGTTGCCCGCAAAAATGTCGTTAAAAAACTCGATGAAGATGGCTTTTTAGTCAAGATTGAAGCCTATCGCCATAGCGTCCCCTATAGCGATCGAGGTAAAGTTCCCGTGGAACCCCTTTTATCTACCCAATGGTTCGTTAAAATTGAACCTTTAGCCACAAAAGCTTTAGCCTATTTAGATCAGGAAAACTCACCCCGTTTTGTGCCAGAAAGATGGACAAAAGTTTATCGCGATTGGTTAGTTAAGCTAAAAGATTGGTGTATTTCTCGACAACTGTGGTGGGGTCATCAAATTCCCGCTTGGTATATTATCAGTGAAACTAATAACGAAATTACTAACCATACTCCCTTCGTCGTTGCCGAGGATGAAACCTCCGCTTTAGCCAAGGCCAAAAAAGAGTATGGAGAGGATATAATTATTCAACAAGACCCCGATGTTTTAGATACTTGGTTTTCCTCGGGATTGTGGCCATTTTCGACTATGGGCTGGCCAGAAAAAACCCTTGATCTAGACACCTATTATCCCACCACAACCCTCGTCACTGGTTTTGATATTATCTTTTTCTGGGTGGCCAGAATGACGATGATGGCGGGCTATTTTACGCAACAAATGCCTTTTAAAGATGTGTATATTCACGGTTTAGTTAGGGATGAAAACGGCAAAAAGATGTCTAAATCTGCCAATAACGGCATCGATCCCCTAATTTTAATTGATAAATATGGAACCGATGCTTTACGATATACCTTAATTCGAGAAGTGGCAGGAGCAGGACAGGATATCAGTCTGCAATATAACCGTAAAACCGATGAATCGGAATCCGTAGAAGCGGCCCGAAATTTTGCCAATAAAATTTGGAATGCTTCCCGTTTTGTCATGATGAATCTGGAGGGAAAAACCCCAGAAGAATTGGGAGAACCAGTTTTAGAAAATTTAGAATTAGCCGATCGCTGGATTTTATCTCGTTATCATCAAACAGTACAAAAAACTAGAGATTATCTAGAAAATTATGGCATGGGGGAAGCGGCAAAAGGTCTATACGAATTTATCTGGCGCGATTTCTGCGATTGGTATATCGAGTTAGTAAAAACTCGTTTATGGAAGGATAAAGAATCGGTTTCCTGTGCCACAGCCCGGCAAACTTTGGCTTTTATCTTGGCAGGGACATTAAAATTATTACATCCCTTTATGCCCCATATTACCGAAGAAATTTGGCATCATTTAACCCAAGAAAATCAGCAAGTTTTGGCTTTAGAAACCTATCCAATAGCTGATAGTTCTCTGATCGATTTAGACTTAGAAAATACTTTTGAGTTATTAATAGAAAGTATTCGGGTGTTGCGTAATTTGCGGGCCGAAGCAGGGATTAAACCGGGAGCAACGATCACGGCAATTTTACAGACAGAAAACAGTCAAGAATTAGCTATTCTGCAACGCGGACAAGTGTACTTAAAAGACTTGGCTAAGATCGAAAACTTAATTTTGACGGCCAAATTGACCGAGGAAGTCAATCAAGCGATCGCCGGTGTTGTCGCTACGGTAGAAATCCTTATACCCCTGTCCGGATTGGTTGATATATCGGTATTGGCCGGGAAATTAGCGAAAAATTTAGCTAAAGTAGAAGGGGAAATCAAGAGTTTGAGCGATCGCCTGAGTAAACCTAGCTTTGTCGAAAAAGCTCCAGAAGCTTTAATCCAAAAAACGAAGCAAGCTTTAGCAGAGGCCGAAAAACAAGCCCAAATTCTCCAAGAACGCTTAAAACGCCTGCATTAACGGAGGCAGGGATTATTTTGGGGATTTTCCGAAAAATAGGGCAGTTTTCAGGCTACCCTAACCGGAAAATTAATCCCCAAAATGGGAGATAATCGCGTCGGCAAATTCGGAACATTTCAAAGGAGGATTAACGGGAGGTTCCATCAGACGCGCTAAATCGTAGGTAACTTGTCGATTAGCGATCGCTGCTGCGATGCCTTTTTTAATCAAATCGGCTGCTTCTTGCCATCCCATGTATTCCAACATCATCACCCCAGAAAGAATCACCGAACCGGGGTTAATTCGGTCTAAACCGGCGTGTTTAGGGGCTGTACCGTGGGTTGCCTCAAAAATAGCGCAAGTATCGCCAATATTCGCCCCGGGTCCCATCCCTAAACCACCGACGATCGCAGCAGCTGCATCGGAGAGATAATCGCCATTCAGGTTCATGGTAGCGAGGATCGAGTATTCATCGGGACGGGTTTGGATCTGTTGGAAGATACTATCGGCAATGCGATCGTTGACCATAATTTTATCTTTCCACTGCCCATTGCCGTGGGTTTCCCAGATAGCATCGAGAACACTGGTCACTTCTTGGCAGATTTTGGCTTTTTTCTCGTCTGTGAGGGCATCATAACCCGGTTCCACCATGCGAGCGTTATCTTCGATGCTCAGATCAGGGTTTTTCTCCTTATTGCTGAGTATCCATGATTCCATCTCAGTAACGCACACATCTCGGAATTCACTTTTAGCTAATTCATAACCCCAATCCCGAAACGCCCCTTCCGTATATTTCATAATGTTACCCTTGTGGACGAGAGTAACTTGATTTTTCGGTTTCGGTAAAGTCAGCGCCCGTTCGATCGCCCGGCGGACTAATCTTTGGGAACCCGTCTTACTAATCGGTTTGATCCCGATACCCGCATCGAGGGGAATTTGTTTTTTACCATGTTCGGGAGTGGCGGGAATTAGTTCTGTATTGAGATAATTAATCAGTTTATCGGCGATTTCCGTGCCTTGTTTCCATTCGATGCCGAGATAAATATCCTCGGTATTTTCCCGATAGACGATGACATCGAGTTTTTCCGGGGTTTTATGGGGGGAAGGGGTTCCCGCATAGTAACGACAGGGACGAACACAAGCATAGAGGTCAAAAATCTGCCGCAAAGCCACATTCAGGGAACGAATGCCGCCACCGATCGGAGTGGTCAAGGGACCCTTGATGGCTATACCATATTCTTTAATCGCTGTCAATGTATCTTGGGGTAGATATTGATAGGTCCCGTAGATTTCGCAAGCTTCATCGCCAGCATAGACTTTAAACCAATGGATTTTCCTTTGACCACCGTAGGCTTTGGCGATCGCTGCATCGATAACTTTTGCGGTTGCGGGCCAGATATCGACCCCCGTACCGTCACCGCGAATGAAGGGAATGATCGGATCATCGGGAACTAGAGGTTTTCCGTCAGAAAAAGTAATTGTCGAGCCTGTTGTCGGTGGGGTAATTTTTTCGTAGCTCACAGTCATGGGCTTCCAGAAACAGTATTTATCTATACGTTGGGAGTCTAGCGCCGTCAATATCTATACTTAGGGATTTTGGGTAATTTCTTAAAGATTCCCTTGCTGGTATCAACTTCGTACCTCACCATTAAGATAACTGCGTATTTAAATTGCCTGTTGAGATGAGGCAAGAGACTTCGCAGGAATTTGATAACAGTTTACCCAAAATTGATCGGGAAATTATCGACTAACCGTTGGTTCTATAATCTCAATTTTTTCGATGATACCGAAGTTTTCACTAATTGCTCGTGTTGCTTTCAGTTGACCGGTTACTAAAAACTTCAGCTTCATTTTAATTGAGGATGTATCGGCTGGATTTCCTGCTAAAAACTGAATTTGACGCAGTTGGGCTAAAATTCTCAGGGAATCCGCATTATATTCTGTTTTGTAGGTGAGATCTTGATTATAGGCTTCGATTAATTGGTCGTGGTAGGTTAGGATAGAGCCAGCAATGAGAGCCGTTAATTTTTCCAGTTCATTGGTACTTGCAGCTTGCACCTCTATGAAAAGTTCTTGTTCAAAGTTTCTTAAGCTAAAAATCCCGACAAACGAGTAGATAAACAGGATACTTTCTGCTTTTGATATATCATAGATAAAGTTACACTGTTTAGTTGTATAATTGATGGTGAAGTCTTGTTTTTCCTGAAGCCAAATTTGCTTTTCTGTTAATGTACCTTCAGCCAAGAAAACTTGACAATGAACCGTTCCTTGTAGCGGTGTTTTGGCTAAGATATATGGTCCTAAAGGCTTTTCTTGGCTGACAGCCAGTTTTTCCCGAAACTCTTCTGGAAGCGGTTGATTAGAGGTGTTTTCTCCGGGCTGTTGGCTGATGGTAAAGCAACCCGGAGTTAGCACAATAATCGGGAGATTACTGCTATCATTTGAGTCAACTGGTCCGGCTTTAATGTGTTGCTCTGCGGGAGAAACAACGCTTGCTAAGGTTTTAACTAGCAAGCTGATTATTCTCAAAACTAGGTTTTGAATCATGGCAATTTTGGGGAATATTAACTACTTCATTGAGAGAGGACTTCTACTTTTTTAGCGTCGTCAAGATTTTCTTCTTCCTCAGCTTGAGCGAGTAACTCTTCTAATACTTGAATCGCACCACTGATGCGCAGCATAGTAGTTCTTAGATTAGACTCTTGTGTTTCTAGATCAGCTAACATTTTTTGACCAGACTCATATTCGGCTTTGAGTTGTTCGATGCGTTCTTTGATTTGTTCTTTCATGTTCCTTTAGTGATAAGTTGTTTGAGCAAGGATTTCTTCTATGATACTCGATATTTCTGCTTCTGAGTCAATATGCTTGGCTAAAACCTGTGCTGTTGTCTCTAATATACGGTTAGTTTCCTAATGCAGTAAAATGTAGGGTGCGTTAGACGGTGACAAACTCTGCTTTTACTTAGGACTAGCAATCCGTCGTAACGCACCGATTTAATGATGAAGTTGGTGCGTTACGGTGGGTTATTTATTTTGTTTTTTTTACTGAATTAGTAGCCGCCTAACGCACCCTACAAACTGAAATCGCTCATCGGTTTTTAACCCTTAACTTTTTCGTTGATTTTTTCTTCTAATTTTTTGATGATTTTGTAGAGTTCCTGAGTGGCAGAAATATGAAGCATTGATAAGGCATCATAATCTACTACATGAAAATCGTTTACTTCTCGTCCATAGACTAGGATGTCTCCACAATAGTCTAGGTCGATTTGAAAGGTGTCAGGGGTAACTGCTTCTATGGTAAATATTTGGCTCTTATCTTCTCCCCATATCAATTTCACTCGCTCACCGGTTTTTAGTCCGTGATTGGTTAAAGTTACCCATCCGTCTGAAAGAGTGGCAAATTGAAAAATATCACAGACTACATCAGTATTGGTTGAAACTGCTTGAGGAAAGACTTTAGCTATCTGTTGACCGATAACTTTTTTGTGTTGTCCGTTCCCTTTCGCAATTTTATCTCTGTAACTGTAGTCTGTTACTTCTATTTGAAGCAGGGTTTTTAAGTCTTCTTGACTATCACTGCGATTGTAGATTTCTTTGATGCGCTCATCGGAAAAAGCGTTTATCTCACTTGCTATGATGCGGTCACTTGCGTATAGTGAGTATGCTGCTTGGTCCTCGCCATAGCCCGTTATGTGTACCCCTTTTTTCTTCACAAGATAAGCATACCCCTCAAGTTGTTTATAAGCTTGATCTCCTTCTATCTGTACTTTTGCTTTGGTGGGATTGTTTGTTCCAATACCGACATTGCCAGCATTAGGCATCAAAGCAATATGATCATCAGAATCATTTGATGTACCAATTTCAAAAGTGGTGGCTTCACCTTCTCTTACATAATAACGAATCCAAGCAGCATCTCCACCACCACCACCAGGATTTTTGGGAAACATAATACCGTTGTTTTCGCTATTCCCTACACTGGGAGTAATAGCTCCATTAACTTTTAAGGTGCCACCTCCATCAAGAGTCATTAAGGATGTTCCACCACCTGCATTTAATTCAGCATCATTGTGGGAACCACCTTTATACCAAGCAAAGTTGCCACTGGTACGAAAATATTTGGTATTATATTGTACGCCAATTGCATGTACAGTTCCGTATAAATTAAGCATTTGACGGATTGATGAACCAAAGCTAACTGCACCACTAACTTTCACATCACCATTAACATCCAAAATAGCTTTGGGATCAGTTGTACCGATGCCGACTTTGCCAGTAATAATTGCACTGCTATCAATCTTAACTTTGCCTGTCCCTTTTGCTTTCAATCCTAAATCTTTATTACTCTCAGTTCCTGCTGGAGAAATAGTCCCAAGAACAGAAAGATTACCACTTACATCAAGAGTCATTAAGGATGTTCCACCACCGGCATTCAATGCAGCATCATTGTGGGAACCACCTTTATACCAAGCAAAGTTAGTGCTGGTACGAAAATATGTGGTATCACTTTGTACGCCAATTCCATGCAAAGTTGAATGTAAATTAATCAGTTGACCGTTTCGGTCACCAAAACGAAGTGAACCTCCCACCTCAAGATTACCGGTCACATTCCCAGCGCCCTGAACCTTCAGAGTGCCGTTAACATCTAAGTTAGCTCCTGGATTGGTTGTTCCAATACCGACATTACCGTTAACATTAACATTGCCGGTCACATTCCCACCGCTAAGAGAAAGAGCGCCAAGCTGAGTCGCAGTTACGCCATGTGGATTACTCTTGTTATTGACATGATCATTGAGCTTTGTTCCATCCTCAGAAATATTCCGACCATTGACCTTCCCAGTGACAGTAACATCACCCTGAACCTTCAAACTGCCGTTAACATCTAACTTAGCTTGAGGAGTATTAGTGCCAATACCGACATTACCGCTAATAATTGCATTCCCACCAATATTCGCCTGCTCACTAATAGTCGCATTCCCGTTAATAGTCGCATTCCCACCATTCACATGAAGTTTAGCTGTGGGATTGGTTGTTCCAATACCGACATTGCCATCTCCCTTAATGACCATTAAGGCTGTTCCATTAGTACCTGCATTCAATGCAGCATCATTGTGGGAACCACCTTTATACCAAGCAAAGTTGCTATTGGTACGAAAATATTGAGTATGATTTTGTATGCCAATTCCATAGGCATTGTCCCATAAATTAAGCATTTGACGGGCTCCTAAACTAAAACTAACTGAACCACTAACGCTGAAATCACCTGTCACCGAAAGATTGCCACTTGAATCAAGAGTCATTCTTGGATTTGTGCCAATACCTCCATCAGAGAAGAATTTAAAAGGGCCACTATTGGTCACAAATCTCATCCAACTACCACTCGATTGAGAATATAGACCCAAATCAGTTGTTGTAGTTATGGGATCACCTCCCTTCTGAATTACTCCTCCTGTTACTGATAATTTTCCATTAACTTTTAAGGTGCCACTTCCATCAAGAGTCATTAAGGATGTTCCACCACCGGCATTCAATGCAGCATCATTGTGGGAACCATCTTTATACCAAGCAAAGTTAGTGCTGGTACGAAAATATGTGGTATCACTTTGTACGCCAATTCCATGAGAAGTTTTCCATAAAGCAATCAGTTGACCGTTTCGGTTACCAAAACTAAGTGAACCACTTGTCACCAAAAGATTGCCGTTAACATCTAACTTCGCTTGTGGATCGTTTGTTCCGATGCCAACATTACCGCTAATAATCGCATTCCCATTATTCACATGAAGTTTAGCCTGTGGATTGGTTGTTCCGATACCAACATTACCAGCATTAGGCATCAAAGCAATATGATCATCAGAATCATTTGATGTACCAATTTCAAAAGTGGTGGCTTCACCTTCTCTTGCATAATAACGAATCCAAGCAGCATCGCCACTACCCCCACCAGGATTTTTTGGAAACATAATACCGTTGTTTTCGCTGTTCCCCGCACTGGGAGTAATAGCTCCATTAACTTTAAGATCACCAGTGACTGTACCGCCTGTAGTCGAGAGAGCGCCGACATCAGCCGCCGTTGTCTTGTGGGGATTGGTTGTCACATTAGTGTTAATGTGATTATCTAACTTCAACCCATCGGCGGAAATATTGCGATCATTCACTTTTCCAGCAACAATCAGATCGCTAGTGACTGATAATTTTCCATAAACCTTAACTTCTCCTGTCCCTTTTGCTTTCAAGCCTAAATCTTGATTAGCATTACTTCCAGCTGCATAGATAGTATTACAACCAAAGCCAATTCCTTGAGTAGCATCGCTCTTCCGAAATTCTACACCATTACTATCAGCATTAAACTCACCGGTTATATATAAACCTTTAACGGCGTTCGGATGAGTTCCAGTACGAGTAGCCGAGGCAATATCTAACTTAGCAACTGGATTATTCCGTCCTATTCCTACATTACCATTACTCAAAATGGTCATGTGAGTAGCACTTTTCGTGGCAAAACTCAAAGGATGGTCGGTGCGTGTGCCGATTATCATGCCTCCTGGCGCTCCCCAAAAGCCAGAATCATGTGCTAAGACTCGCCCATCAATCTTGTCAGTTCTGATGGATAATTTAGTATATTCAGAGCCTTTAATATCAAGAACGCGATTCCACCCGTCTTGATTTTCAGGAGTAAGAGTTCCAATACTAACATTGCCTAGAGTAGCCAGGTCACGGCTAATAGTTACATTGTTGCTAACGCTAATATTATTAACCGTCAGAGCGCCGCTGAAAGTAACTTCTTTAGCTGAGAGAGCGCCGTCAATTGTTAGAGAACCGGTGATATTATCATTGCCAGATCGATTTACCTTATCCTTCTCCAAGCGGACAAGTTCTTCTATTGCGTCATTCCAGTCTTGGGATTTGACTAGATCGCCAATTTTTTTCTTTTCAGGGTTAAATGGCATAATTCCTCCTTAAAATAGAATTTCCCAAATTAGTGTTAATTTAAAATCGTTGGTCTTGTTGATGGCGGGAAACACCGCGCGGTTGTACATCACCCCACCAGTATTAGCATTAAATAAGCCAGCCTCAGTCAAGGAACCATTAGCTTCATTAAAATCTAATTCTACCGTAATCTTCACCTGTATTTTGCCATCACTGGTTATCGTGAGATCTTGAGTTGGATCGATTTTCGTGATGGCTTTGCGGAATAATTCAGTATTCAGGTTGGTATCAGTTTTTGGATCAACCTCAGTCTTACCAGTACCAACAGCAACATGAGAAATAGGCGCGATTCCCTCATTGATAAATAACTTGGCGACTAAATCCCTACCGGTTAAAACAATATTATTACTTGCAGAAAATTCTTCCAAAATCTCATTAGACTTATCGCGTTTCTGCACAGTCAACTGCCCTTTCATATCCAGATTTTTAGAGACTTCCACAAATTTTTCTCCTAGTTTTTAAGCAAAAGTATTCAGCAAGATGCTTTTCCTGTCACAGTTGTCTTTGAGCCGAAGCTTTCAAACTATCCCAGTTCATGAGTTTCATTAAAGTTTTTTTCGTAAGCGATAACAGCGAAAACCCCAGCCGCCTTCACCTTATCAACGATGTACTTAATCTGTTCCCGGGGGCGATCGCTAAACTGATCGAGATTCTCACTAAATCCTGGAATATCCCAGGGAATCCGCACCATAAAGGAACCGGGGGTAATTTTAGCTACTGTCATGGTGATATTGATCGCAAATTCTGCCGCCTGTTCGGGACTTGGTGACTTCAGGGATGCTTGTTCAAACCGAGAAAAGTTAAACAGCGTCTCGTCAAATGCCGCTTCTGCTTCTCCAACCAGAGCCTCAAAACGCCAACGAGATGCTCCCGGCCATAAGATAGGAGTACCTCCAGTAACCTCAATGGGAATACCATTGAGAGAGGCAGTTTGGTTGGCGAAAAACGACAGGAGATCACCATTCCTTACCATTCCATTGTATTGAGCAAACTGACCGGTAGTCAGATTGACAATCCGGGGATTAGTCAAGGGCAATGGCAACTTTGATTTAATCAAAAGGCGAACCTCCGGATAGGTTTCCACCACATTCGGGTTTTCGACATCGAATTCCTGTAAGGGATGCCAGTTATTCCAGTGGAGAGTCTGAAATTTTGGCAAAAATTCGAGAATGCGAATCTGATGGCGAGCAGCGATCGCCTTCTCATCTTCCCCAACAATTCCCAGGTTAGCCGCCACAATGTTAATTATACCCTGTTTGGTAGAAGCGCCACTTTTGAGGACTTCAATCAGTCCGCGAATGCGCTGGCGGTAGATTTTATCGCTTTCGATACCCTCCGCACCGCTAGGGCGATTCACCTGCTTGAGTTGGGAGGTTCCCCCCAGGTTTTCCAGGTACAGGGAGAAGATTTTGTCCAAATCGCCCTTCTGGTTGGTGTTAAACCCCTGAGAACCTTGATTATCTGCCTTATTGACATAATGAGCATACATCACCTGGAGCAGCTCTGCCTCCACTTCATCGAGGGTTTCGCCAAACACCTTGATAAATTCAGAGAAGAGACTGTTGCCATCTTCCGCTAAGTAAAAATGAGGAAAGCGGCTGAGAATGCCTTGGGTCCTACCCATCGCTTCGACCTCCGATTCTCCGAGAAAGGGTGGCACTGTCGATCGCCTCTACCGTGATCTCTAGTTCAACTTTTTCAAAAGGTTCCACCTTGACTTGCTTAGCCAATACTCGATTCGGCTGGGAAGTCCTTTGCCTGGTGACTTGGAAATCATTGGGTTTGAGTTCAACCATAATCACCGGCCTAACAGCAGCAGCGATCGCTCTCAAGTCCGCAAACACCACATCTGCCCCTGGTTTGAGCGTAGCAACATAATTTACTAGCTTATCTTTGACTTGGCTGCTCACTTTCTGTTTTTCCCTCTCCGATAAAACCGCAGGTAAAGTAATCGTAATCTTTCCTTGCAAATTTAGTTTCTTGCTATAAGCAAAGACCTCTCCCAAAATCGGCTGTTCGACAAAACTGGCGGTCACCTGTTCCAGTTGCGCTTCAGTCTTTTGACACCAGGGTTGGGGGACGAGTTTCAGGGTGTCTTCTATGATTATGATGCCAGAAACCGTGGCGATTGCATCAGTAATCTCTCTTTTGGTAATAGTGCTGCCAATGGCTTTGCCCTTAAAGTAGTTAGAAAGCGCGTTGACCAATCCTTCCTCCTGCTGCTTATCGAGATTTGCTACCTGCAACTCAATCGTCACTGGCAGGGGTTTGATTTCGGAAGCCACACACAGATGACCGGGGATGAACCGTTCAAATTCGTCTGTTTCAATGCGCTTGGCGGTGGCATCATAGCGATCTTCCTGGGTCGTCTCGTCCTGTTGCCGCTTGAAAGTAGTAATGATAAACTCATCGAGATTGCTGATGCCATCGAGAAAGAGGGCATTCTTGATAATCTGAGAAAATAGCAGCGGCTGCCCCATTTTTCGGTTTTTAATGTAGTCCTCAATCTCTTTCTGGACAGTTTGCTCCAGTTTCAGACGCTCTTCCTGGGATAATTGCAAATCTGGGTTGATTTCAATCTTAAATACTCCATCCACCGTCACGGCGATCACAGACTTGAGCCGGACAAAGATTCCCGCTGCCTTCACCCGGTCGATCTCATTCTCTAAGACAGCGACAGCTTCCTTATCTTGAAAGTTGACCCCATCGACATAGATCTCAATCAGACCAAACTGTCCCAACTGAATCGGATTCGGATTGCTAACGCTGAGGGTGTTGAGGGTAGTCCAATCAGCATCGGCTGCCACTTCTCCAGCTTGTCCCTCAATCATCGATTGAACAGACACCTCTACCTTATTAGCTTCGGCGGCTAAAACCACCTGGTTGGTAGTCTTAAATGCCTTAGAGGTCGTGGTGAGTTGTGTGCCTTTGGCGATGGTGATCTTCCCTGAATCCGTCCCCCGCGTCAGAGTTACCTGTCCTCGGGCAAACCGGAAGTTCTCCCTCACCTTGACATCCTTGACACCGGGCAAACTCAGCAGGGCATTTTCCAGGGAGAGGATGGTGGCTTTACCAGAGGAAATCAGGGTGTTCTTTGCCCGTTCCCGCAGTTCTTCATCGGTTTCCCGGCGCTTGCCCGTGAAACGAGTCGGATTGGAGTTGCTGACGGCTTTGATCCCCGGTATGGGACGGGGAAGGACGGTTAAAGTCTCTGCTGGTGTAACCTGCGCTTCCCCCCGGTTGACTGCTTGGATTTTCACCTCTAAGCTGGTTTGTTCCTTGGGAAAGAGTTTGTTTTCAATAGTTTGATAAACCTTCTTGGGAGTGGTTGGTGTTTCCGGTGTGGCCACCAAAGTACCCCAGGGAACCTCAATGTCCTGCTGACCTATATCTCGTTCAAAAGTGATAGTGCCTTCGGCAAATTCGGGTTCTCCTCGCTTGATCCCGAGAATCGCCACCACCATGTCTAACTGCTGTCCTTCTGCCGTATCGACATAGGCAGACAGATAAACCAGCCTCATCTTTTCGTAGAGGAGGGCAATTTCGTAGGCAAAGGATTCATAAACAGTACGCGCTACACTGCCGACTTCAAAATCGGTCAGGACGGCGGTGCGCTGGCGCATATCCTCAAAGACTTGGTTAAATTTCTTCGGTTCAAAGGTCATTATGACTAGCCTCCCAAATTTAGGGAAAGATTGAGGGTCAGGTTGTCTGCTTGTCCGACGGGTTTGACGGCGATCGTGACTTGCAGGACACTGCGATCACCCTCTGGACTAAGTGGGGCGAAGCTGAGTTGGGTAATCTCCTCAAGGCGCGACTCCTGTTGCAAACATTCGCGGATGTAGAGGTCGGCCAAGCTGCGGGTTCTGGTATTGTTTCCCTCCCCAATTAAGGTGTGCAGCCGAGAACCGTAGTCAGGATGCCCTAGTTTTGTCAGTTCTCCTTTGCGAGTTAATAACCGATTCAGAATTGCTTGTCTGAGATTGGTTTGTCCCTCAATCGCCGCTAAATCTCCCAGGATTACCCGCAGATCTACAAGTTCTCGATCAGAGGTCAAGCGATCTGCATAGCGTTGGCTGAGAAATAGATCTTTTTGATTTAGTTTATTTGTCATAATGATCCTCCCCTGCAAATTTATGATTATGATTGTTGAAGCCTTTTTTTCACTTCTTCGCTAATCGCTTTCAGGCTTGCTTCAGATAAGCTAACCTTAGCTTGACTCAGGTCAAAGTTGCCAACAATCTTTCCCGTTACTGTTAAGTTGCCTTGGATGGTTAAGTTCCCGTTAATCGTGACTTCTCCTTGCTGCTTGGGTGTGGAGATTTCAATCTTCCCTGCTGGAGTAAGACTAATTTTTGCCTCCCCTAATTGTAGGGAAATTGTTTGATTGGAAATCTCTAAAAGGACTTGGTTTTGCTGCTTGACCAGCAAAGCACCGTTTACCTCTGCCTGACCTCCTGGAGACGGGAGTAGTTGAATGTTTCCCTTCTGATTGATGACAATTTGATTATTGTTATCTGTAACTAACTGAATACCGTCTTCCTGATGCAATTGAATGAGAGCGTGTCCCTGCTTTTTTCCCTGATTAGGACAGGTGCGATCGATGCCATTACAACAGGGTTCTTCTGCTTTGTGAGGATCAACACTGCTGGGCTGATCGTAAGGACAAATAAATATTTTCAGGTAAAGTTCTTTAGGGTTTTTTATCTCTATAACTTTCTTTTCCTCGCTGGAATATTCATAATCACTATTCGCGCCCTTAATTCTAACCATTGACTTACCCTACCTTTGTATTTCTAAGCTTTGCTTGAATCGAGCTAATCTTCTCCGTCGGTATCATGATTGGACAGGGAGCACCTAAATTGCCCAGATGGGTGTGCATTGATAGGATGATGTCATCGTTATCAGCAACGGCATTGGCTGGGGATTTTCCCCCGACATCTACAGAAGCCGTTGTCGCGTCGCCAATTTTGATCGATCCCGTACTTTTCACCGTGACGTTACTACTACCAGCATCAAGGGTAATGCCTCCTCCTTCAACTGTGATCTTGCAGCTTCCGTTGTCGATGGTAATATTGCTTCCTGAGAGAACAACCTGACACTGTTCATTTTTGAGGGTGACATCCCCTCCTTTGACAGTAATACTAGCTTTATCGGTGGCGGTGGTAATTTCTTCGTCTTTGACAGTAATAACGTTTTGCTCATTCTTACTGGTAAGGGTTATCACGCCCTCGGCATCAATTTTGAAGCTGCCACCCTCTTCCAAATTGTGCTGAAGTAGAAATTCCTGTTCTTGGTTAATTGGAGGTCGATCTTCATCGTTGTAAAGCCGACCAATAATAATTGGTGCGTTAAGGTTACCACCAATAAAGGTGACAAGAACTAAGTCACCTACCTTGGGAATATTCACTAACCCTAGGTGCTGTGTTAATAAGGGAACTTTACGCAGTTCAAAATCACTGCCATCAGGCTGTTTTTTGTTCTTTAATTGGATAGAACACTCATAATTATCCTTGTCGCTTTCCGATGCGTGGGCAAACACAGAAGTAACAATTCCCAGTTCAGTAGTATAAATTTTCTGGGCTTCTTTTTCCGCCACTTTTTTCATGACACTGACAATAGAATCCATTACCTTTCCTCCCAATAAATCTGGCTACAAAATCCCTGCTGGCGGCTCAAACTATGCTGGATCTCAATTACTTTGAAGCTGCCATTTTGAGAAGCGATCGGCATTTTGGCAATCTCAATGGCGGAACCCAATTTCACCTCCGGTGTACCCACTGCTTTTAGGTTACCCCGTCGCTTGGGAACTTCTGCTGCTAAAATTGCCTGGGCAATTTGGCTGGCAATTTCTAAGGTGCGAGCAGTGGGATCAGCCAACCGCTTCACCACACCGGAGGAGTCTCCTGTTTTGCCCTGTACCTCCTGTTTGGTCAACCAAGCATAGGCATCGGCTCCCTGTCCGAAACTGGTGGGGCTTTCTCCGTAAACTTCCACTCCTGTGATCGGGGTAGTGGGTTGTTCCGCTGTCAGGGACAGAATATTAACCCCATACTCAAATTTGTGGGTTTTCGCTGGACTATATGGAGCGAATAGCACCTGATCTTCAGGATCGGCGTAGAAGTCGAAGCCGCACTGTCGCGCCAGGGTGCGGAGGTGTTGGTAAACTGAGTCGTTGTCCCCAATCATGTAAACTGGAAATTCTATGCCATTCTCCACCTTACCAGAGGACAGCCCCAGACGGGTGAGAATATCGGAGACGATATCCCCAGCCTTAGATTTTTCGTACAGCAGGTTGAAACTGGCGGCTAGGAGTTTTTGGAACGAGCTAGTGGCGCGGATCGTCACCTGATCAATGTCCCATTCGACGGTATCAACGGTTCCGGTGAAGATTTTTGCGAGATTATTTTGATAGCCCAGTTCGACAGTAACAGGGTCTTTTGGCGCAAAGGAGAGGTCATCAGGGGAACTGAGAACTAGGCGACAGGTATTAGTGGGAATATTCAGAGAGGCAGATGCTCGCAGGTTAATTAAGCGAGTTCGCTCTTGAACAGAGCCGCTGGGTGCGTTCGAGAGAAAGGACCCACTGCCAATAGTGATTTTGTGATTGACTTGCAACATCTGTCCTATGTCCTATAAAGGCAATGCTTGTAACAGTTGATTAAAGGCGGTGGCTGTCTGCTTCAGTCCGTCATCTAGTTCTTGCTCTAGTGTGTCCAGCTTGCCTATCAGTGCGTCAAAAATCTTGTCCAGGTTCAGTTGTTCCTGAAGTTCCCGAATTTTTTGGTATTCCTTATCTAAGGGTTTGGCGATCGCTTCCTGCGGATGCAGTGCTTTGAGTTTCTCTAAGACAATATCTTTATAGATAGCATCCAGGTCCTCAACCGCTGCCTTTGGATAAAGTTGCTCGATAGTCCCGAGCAGATTTTGATAGACTTCTTCGAGACTGTCGAGTAAAATATCAGGGTTAAGGCTTTCGAGTTGGTTGATAACTTTGTCAATCACCGCTTGTAGTTCATCTTGGAGAAAGTCAAAATTCAGGGCGGTAATTTTCTTTTTGATCTCCAGCAAGGACTCACTAATACTACCAGGAATAGCTGTCAAGGCTTGGAGAGGAACTTTGAAGCTGAGGGCGATCGCCTCAATGGCAATAAACAGTTGGTCAAGCTGAGCCAATTTTTGTTTGAGGGTTCCCAATAAATTTTTCGCCGGACGGCCAATTTGCCATGCCAAACTATACTGCAAAAAATCAACAGCCGTCGTCGCTTGTTGGGGCAAAATAGCGAGCAATTTGTCCTGGTAAGGGGTCAGCAGGTTGCTTAAATCTTGCTGCCCCAGAGTTAGTTCGGTTTGGACTGCACTCAGTCTGGTGGTGAAGCGTTCTACTTTAGTTGTCGCCTCTCCCAGTACCTGAATCGGACTGAGCAACTGTAACTTCGCTTTCAATTGGTTATAATCTTCTAGCAACTCTGGTGGCGGCGTGATCCCGTTAAATCGCTGCTTCTCGGCTAACCAGCGTTTGGTTAATTCAGTAACTCCTTTGGCAAATGACTGTTCCTTGAGGGACGCGGCAATTTCCTGTAAGCGCTGGACAGCGGGGTGAGTCATCTGGTTGTCGATGATGGCTCTCATTTGTTGCAGTTGCTTGAGAAGCGGTGTTAATGTGTTCAGAGTCTCTGTCGGTACTAGCTTAATCAGGTCTTCCAGACATTGATCGATCTGGTTTTCCCCTTTCTCTAATAGATTTTTTCCCTGACTTTGTAACTGTTTTAATTTCTGCCAAAAATTGCTGTTTTGTAATGCTTGTCCCGGCGATACATTAGCGATCAGTGTCTTGATTTTGCTGAAATTGCTGTTAACTTGGAAAATGAAATCCTCAATTTTCAGTCGGTCTAGTAGGCTAGTAAATTGGCTCAGTAAATTGTTTAGGGGTGTAATTAAATCCTGGGGGGATAGAGAACGTAAAGAGTCCATCAAATTAGTGTAGCAGGTACTCAGAGGAGAGAGCAAGGCTTTAGGACTGAGAACTTTCAGTTTATTTAATAGTGAATCATAGAGCTTTTTTAGAGAGTTCAGCAGTTTCGACGGTTCAAATTCCTCCAGTTTCGCCACTAATGTTTGAAAGGAAGGGGCGAGTTTGTCCGCAATCAAGGTTCCTGGGGCAAACTGCTTGATCTGGGCGACAATCTCTTGATATTTCTCTTGTAAAGGTTTGATTAAACCAGTGCAATTCTCAAGGATTTTGTGAAATTCCTCCTTCAGCTTGTCTGCGACATCCTGTGCAAAGTTAATCTTGCGAAGCTCGTCCAGTGCCAGCTTTAAAGCCTTTTTTAATAAATCGTTGAGTTGGGAAACATTGACAGTAGCCAGTTTAGTTTTGACATCAGCCATCTCACTCAGCACCCGCTCAAATACCGGTTTGAGACTAAGGCTGGACAGGTTCTCGGCGATCGCTTCGATTCCCTGTTGTGCTGAGGTGCGAATGTATTGAATTTGGGGGTCATTGAGAACCGAGGTAATTTCTTCAAAAAACTCGGCGATCTTCTTTTTAAGAGCCTCTAGGTTGATTCCCTCGACCTGGGTTCCTAATTTTTCTACTAGGTCTTCTATTGTGTTAGGAATCACTTCGACTTTGGATAACAAACCATTCACATGGTCGCTTAATTTCTTAAACTCACTCCGTACTTTCTCGGTTAGTGTTTCTAACTTTACCCTCCCAATTAAATCCCCCAATTCCTTGACCAAGTTAGAGAGAAAAGTAGCAACCTTCACCAATCCCTGATCTACCGTATCCACTGTGCTGGCGATCCGGTTGGCAATCCCTTCCATTTTCTTAGGGACGGTGGAAAAATCCACTTTGCGGGGGACTTGGTTAAGCTGCTGGCCAATGCGGGCGATCTCCGATTGTACCGCCCCGATTTCCAACCCATCGACCAGCTTCTGCATCTGTCCGAGTGTTTCTGAGAGTGCGCCAGGAGTTTTGGGGCTGATGCTAATAAGGTCAGTTTTGAGACGGTCGCTCCAGTTCTCAAAGAATTTACTACCATTGAATCTTTCTAGCTTCTCCAGTGCGGATTGGGTTTGGTTGGTGAGGTCTGTCCTGATCACTTCTACCGTACTAACCTGAGTTTCTAGCACCTCCAGGTAGGTTTTGATCTGACTTAAATCATTGAGATCAATCTCTTTTACCCTTTCCAAAGCTTGATTGTAAGGTTCTAACCAGTGGGAATAATTTAAGGCTGCTAGAGGATCAATCTGGGAAACTTCATCCAGTCGCCATTGCATCAAATTATTGAGGTTTTTTGGTAAGTCAACGCCTAACGCCTCAATCTGGGAAACTATGTCAGTACCTGACAAGAGTTGCCGCAGTGTTTCCACCTGTGCCTTTAGCTCTTTGAAGGGAGAAACATGGTTAAATTCAGGAAAAAGGTCAAATATCTCCAATAAGTCTTGAAATTGCGATGCTGTGTCCGCTAGGCTCCGATTTTTTACCTGTTCAGAAAACCCGTTAACCTTGTCATTAATCCGAATCACAAAATTACTGAAAAAATCGAATTTTTCCAGCAACGGGGCAATCACTTCCAGAAAACGGGCGATCGGCTTCAGTAAATCCCCTAAAGCACCCCCATTCTTGAGCAGATTATTCAATTCTTGCTGCAAGGTTGCCGTAATTTCTCCTGGTTTACTGGGGAGTTTCGCCGCAATTTGCTGCAAGTTATTTAGAGGTTCCGACACTAGGGCTAAGCTGTCGGGAATTTGCCAGTTACCTCCCTCCGCCAGCACCTGCTGCAATTCATTAGAATTGAAGCTTGTAGGTATCAGACTTTCAAACTTGTCCAACACTGGGATCAACGGAGCGTCCAGTGCTGATGGTTTGGGTAATAGTTCGAGGATTGTAGTCATAATAACTGATAGATTTATACGACAGAAAAATGTTTTAAATTTTGGCAGTAAGATGGTTTGATGTCTTATCGTTTTTGTCCTGATGGGGTTTTAATGGCTGGGATTTTCCCTTCCTGCTCCCACTTGACGAAGGTGCGGTCATGGACTCCGAGCATTTCTGCCGCGGTTCTGGGTTTAACCTACCCTTGGGATAATTGATTCTTACAATTCAATAGGTTTATTTTACCACATATAGGGTTTCTAAATGTAATCACTGAGAATCTTTTGGATTTTTTTGTCTTCGCTCAATATCAGCCAAAATATCATCTATAGTTAAATGATCTAACAAGAGATGGCGCTCTTTGGTATAGTCACCACTACCACTGTCGTATTGCTGGATAAAGCGAATAGCATCCACAATACCTAAAGCATCAACTAAAGCCTTAAAACCTTTTTTTGTAATTCAATTGGTGTCATTTTCATCTCCTATTAAATTAGTGGTAACATCTATTAACCATGTTATCGGATTGGCAACTATAACATTTATTTTGTCCTAACAAGATAATACTTTTCTTAATAAACGGTCATCTGTTGTCAAGAAAATATCTGTATTATTATCGGCACAAGCGAGATGAAGAGCAGCAAAGTTTTTGAAGTTAAAATTGGTTAATTCTTTGGCTTTTTTGATAATTTCGGAAGTTACTAAAATACGACATTTAGCCAATGCTAAGTATCGTTCAACTTGCTCTTTTTTAGTTTGACTAGATATCTGACCAATTTCCGACTCCAAAACTGTACTATTAACTAATTGCCATCGTCCTAATTGACAATAATAAATGATGTCTAAGATCGCTTCTGCTTCTAACTTAATACGAAGTTGATTCTGATCGTCAAAAGGACGATTTAAACAACAGGCATCAAGATCAATTAAATAATTTTCACTCATTTTTACTCAATGGGAAAACGGGGTATGGTAGCATCTATTAACCGCATTAACTTAATATTTTAGAAAATGCCGAAGAGGGTTTTTAAGCCTGCGGTTGCTGTACTGAGGGTTTTTGTCGCTTTTTGCACATCAGCAAGTGCATTGCTCAATGGCTCAATCGGATTGTTGATTTCTGGGACAGATCCCAGTATATCCGGCAGAGTAGCGATGTCCATAAAACTTTGCGCCTCGGTCATAATGTCGGCATTGACACTGGAAAGGTCGCTGGCAATCGCTGCTGATTCGAGAGGAACGGCGTATTCAGAAACGATTAAACTATAGCTAAATTGATCGGGATATTGTGCCGACTGATCTACCTGAAACTGATCGAGAATGACTTGTCCGAAGTAAGCTTGTCCGGTAATTTCTGCCAGAAAGTCCACTGGTTGGCGTTTTTTATAAACTTCCCGCAGTTTCTCCAAATCACCTTTAGCAGTTGCACCGTAGAAAATTCCTTCTATTTGCAATTGTACTGAGTCGCGCCCGAGATTTTGCACTAAGTTTCCTTCTCGTCCCGGAATCCGGTGATAAACTAAGGCTGCTTGCTCAATTGTGCTGATTTGATGAACTCGTTTGAGTTGTATTCCCGCTAGTTCAACTGTCATAATTAACTCCCATAAAACTGTCGGTATTGTTGTTGGATTTCTTGGGCGATCGCCTCGACAATCAGGTCTATTTCAGCTTCGCACAGATGGCTTTGCTGTGGGATTGATTCGGAGATAGCCTGACTTTTTTCCTCGATCTTTTTTAAGACCTGTGGCTGTTCAGTTGTGTCAAAGTTAGGTGAAGGTGATTTACTCCTAGCGTATTTATGAGAAAATTTTGCTGTATTTTTCAGGGAAAAAATCCGAGAGTTTTGCTGAGAAACTCGTGTTAACGGATTTTTTCTTTCCCTTCTATTTTCTTGATCTAAGTTAGAGACTGTCCATTGGTGATCGCTAAAATTATCTTCCTGAGTGGTTGACAAATCTGAGCTTTTGCTCTTGTTAATACTGTTACCTGTAGGAGAATCATTGATAGGTTCAAATGTCAGGGAAGAAGGAAGCCATTCCCTCACCAGTATTTGAGGGAGTTCTTCACTAATTACCCCAATATCAAAGTCTGATTTCTTTTCTTTCTCTTGGGGAGAAACTGTCTCCACAGGTAAAGAATCAGCTAAAAGAAGGGAAGAGGACGCATAAGTAGGATTCACCTTAGACGTAGGGGAATAATTCCTTGCTGGTGGGTTTTCTTCTTCCCTGTCAATTGGAGGAGATAATTCTCGATTGGGAGTAGATTGATCTTCGTTAATTATCCCTTCCCTGCTCAAG
>NZ_JADBTX010000070.1:0-24834 GCF_020245945.1 Microcystis sp. M015S2 | reverse complement strand
TAATAATAATTCCTAGTAAGCTCGCTCCTATCCCTAATTCTTTCGTTAGCTTTTTGCCTAGAATTGCTAAATCTATTTCTAGCGAGAGAAGCTAGAAGCCTTTGTTGGCAAGTTTTCTAGCTCGCTTGTCCCCCTGTCAGGAAGGCAACCCTTGACAACTTGTTTTTAATTGATTAGCTACTTGCATAGCAGCAGCAAAATCTCGATTATCAAAATAACATTGATAAAGTTCAGCTAACAGATAAATTTGCTCCGGTTCTACTGCCAAACAAGTATTAATAATATCAATAGCCAATGGTCTATTATTTATGGCTAGAGAATTTACTTTAGCTTCTACTACTTTGATAAAAGTTTGTCGCTGACAGTGAGATTGAAATATTGCTTCCAAGTAAGGGACGGTTTCTGGTATCTGAGAATCGAGAAATTTTTCTAAAACTTCTACTAATAAACCTAAATCGAGACTCTGGAAATTATTTGTTTTTAACACATCGACAAATAACCAAGCTTTTAACTGCTCTTTATCGAAATAATTCAAATCAATTGCTAATAAAATAAACCGCAGTAAATTATCAATATTATCGGGACTAATCTCGCGAATATGTCCTCGAATTAACCAACTGGTTTCTAAATTGCCTAACTCTAACTGTCTTCGCGCTTCCCCATCTAAAATATTGACTAAATCTGCTGTCCACGCAGTCATTTCCTGTTCATCCCCTTGACTGAGGACGAATAACCAAGTAGTTTGTGCTTCTTCTTCCCTAGCTTCCAAAAGATAGGCTAATCCTAAATACCAATAATGACTAATTTCTAGGGGTTCTCTTTCCATCAGTTCTTGATAAAATTGGCTAACTTGCCAGAAATCCCCTTGGATAATTGCCGGTTCAACTTGGGAATGCCAAGACATAAGTATTTATCGTTAAGTGTCTCTACTAGCGTACCCAAATAGAAGCAAAATTTTTCTATATAAGTAAAATTTATCAGTCGCTCAGGGGTTGGGTTTTGGGGTGGTCACTGCGTGCGCGACGTTCGGCGACGCTCAGTCGAGTCGTTGCGGGGGGGGTTGGGGTTTTAGGGTTTTAGGGTTTTGGGGTTTTAGTTGAAATTCCCCATTCCCCCATTCCCCCACTTCCCCACCCCCACTCTCCACCCAGTTTAAATGGGTCTTAACTTACCATCAATCAATGTCGGATAAGAGTCAGTTTTTCTTAAAGATTTTCTAAATAAACCAATAAATCGGCCATAGCTTGAGAATCGGGCTGAAATTTCGGCATTGGGGGGGTTTTCCCACTAATTACCTGTTCAATCAGACTAATTCTCGATTTGCGACGGGAAACGTCCTCTAAACTCGGTCCGACGATGCCATCAGCAAACTGACCGTGACAAGCAGCACAGTTAATCTGAAAGATTTCGTAACCGCGACTGACATTACCTTGTCGGGATAACACCTCTTTAATGTAGGGATCCGACATCTTAGCCAGATGAAAAGCGATTAAAAAGGTGCTAATCAGCAACAAAACCACGATTATAACCATTAAGAATCGATAAAGCCCGAATTTTGGTTTGACTAACTGACTATTCACGAAGGCCGCCGAAGGAAAGGTGAGTTTCTCTTTACATTTTGCAACTTTTTGCCCCAAAATTCCACCGCCGCTGCTAGAGATAGGCAAATGGAGAATAATATAAGACAAAAGTGCATCTTTTTCTAACCCTCTAGCAATGAACCTATTAACCAGACTGGAAGATTGGCCCTATATTATCCTACCTATCACCATCGTCCTCAGTTTCCTGCTGTTGGGATGGCTCGTAGAAAAGCGCGTTGTCAGTCAACTTTTATCGATTGCCAGAGAAAAAAACCTGCGTTTCTCGGAAGGGGTTTTACGTTCCCTTCGTGGATTAAGCATACTTTGGTTCGGACTTTTGGGTTTAAATATTGCCCTCTCCCTTCCCAATCTTCCCCTCTTTCCTTACCTGATTCTCCTGAGCAAAAAATTGCTGCTAGTGGCTTTTTTAGCTTCAGCTACTTGGGTTATTGCTCAATTATCCGTGGAAATATTACGATTTTATACCACGGGAGATGATGGCATTTCTTCCCTAACTTCCCTATTTGAATTTCTCGCCAAAGTTCTGATTTTTAGCTGCGGTTTTTTGCTGATTTTAAGCTCGATTGGCATTTCGATAACTCCGATGCTTACTGCCTTTGGTATTGGGGGTGTTTCCCTCGGTTTAGCTCTCCAAAATACCCTAGCTAATTTAATGTCAGGGATTAATATTATCACTTCTAAAAAAGTTAGACCGGGAGATTATATTGAACTGAGAACGGGAGAAGCTGGTTATGTGCGAGATGTGGATTTAAGATGCACAGTAGTCGAAGAAATTACCAATAATCTTTTGGTTATTCCCAATGCTCAGATCATTTCTTCTAGTTTCCGTAACTATAGTTTACCAGATCACTCCCTACTGGTTCCCGTGGAAGTGGGCATTAGTTACGATAGTGACTTAGAAAAAGTCGAAAAAGTTACCCTAGAAGTTATACAAGAAATCACCCAGTTATTGCAACCTCACCTCGGTAACTATAAACCCTTGATCCTTTACCGTAAATTCGATTACTATAGCATTGTGCTAACAGTTTATCTCAAGGTGGTAGAAGAAGAGTTTTTTCAACATCTCACCATTAAACACGAATTTATTAAACTCCTACACCGACGCTATCAGCAAGAAGGAATTAAAATTCCCTATCCAATTCTTTTTCCCTATCCCCCCAGTAATCCCCCTAGTTAACCTCAATTCGCTATCGCAACCAACAATTGAAATGCGCGGACAACTTACAATTGATAATTCTCCTTAAAAAACTTACGGGTCATCGGTTGGGCCACTTCAATACCGTGGCCTTCTCCTAGTAATTCTAGGGGTTTTCCTTCCACTTGAATCCAGACTTTGGCATTGGGATCGCTGCTGGTAGTAGTATAGATGATTTGTGCCAAACGACCGATTAACATATCAGGGCCGTCATCGTTGCCAAACTCCCGCGAGAGATTAATCTTAATTCCCGTTTTATCTACTTTTAAATCAAGTAATTTAGTCCCCGGGGGAATAGTAGTCATATCCTGAGGATTGCTTGGACCAGCTAATAGAATCTTCAATACTGCTGTTAACTCTCGGTCGCGGCTATCCGCTTTTTGAACGGTAATTTCTTGGCTGACTAATTGATTACCCGTATCAGTCACTTTTAACCAATAAACCTGTCGAGTTTCCCTAACAGGAATAGCAGCAGGAGTTGCTGTCGGATTTGTCTTCACCGGACCTGGAGAAACCGGTTCAACAATTGGCGATTGACTTATCGGCGCCGGACTGGGAGATTCAATCGGGTTTTCGCTGGTTTTCTGGGAGGAAGATAGGTGATGGACGGCAAACCAAGCAGTGGCCCCACCAGCAGTAAATAAAGCGAGGCCAATACCAATCATCCAAGGTAAAGAGATTTTATCACTAGAGCGAGAACTAGGCATAATTCAGTTATCAGTTATCAGTTATCAGTTATCAGTTATCAGTTATCAGTTATCAGTTATCAGTTATCAGTTATCAGTTATCAGTTATCAGTTAAGTAGTCGTGCAAAATAAATTTCCTAGTTAAGATAGGCAAGAGGCACTCATGCAAAAGCTTTATCGAAATGTGTAATTAATTTTGCTTAGGTACTTATCAGATGTGAGTTTTAAGTGAGCAGTATTAAATAGCAGTTTCCTGGTGTCTTTTCACTGATTACTGATTACTGATTACTGATTACTGAAATATCTCCTGTTTTCCGACCGTTAAATTTAATTGGGGTTCCCCGATCAAGGCTCAATTCTGCCAAAGGCGGCTATACTCAGCTTATCATCGTCGATCTGCAATTGGAGAAGGCGGGCGATAATTCCTTGTTTCTCGAAGTTTTTTAAATCTAACTGGGTGGATATACCCTCGGCAAACCCCTTGAGAAGGCGCGAGGAGATGCGACGACCATTAAGAGTGGCTGTGGGGTCAATAAGCTCGATTTTTCGCCCCTGCACTAGCTTAAATCCCACTTCTAAGCTCCAATCGAGGCTGGCTGCTGGTTCATCTGGCCTTTGGGTCTCCAGCTGCAGTCTGAGAGCAACTCGATTATTATTAAGAAAGTTAAAATTTGCTTGACTAAGTTGATATTTTGTGCTACCAAATTCTCCCCTAGAGGGAATCAGATTATTAATCAGGGTCTGAATTTGTTCTTTGACCGCTGGCGATTGTAAAGCTTGATTAACATTAGTTTCCGTGAGGACAAGATGCAATGCCCCCGCAGCTGGTCGGCGCAAGGCGGCGGCTAAACTGCTGTTTTTTTGCTGTAATTGCCGCAAATCGAGGCTAATTGGCTCAGTTTCTAGCTCGATCTTCTCAATGCGAACACCAGCAAGGGGATAAATTCCCCGTGCAGAAATGCGAACTCGATCGATTTTGCCTTGCAGAGCCTGATAATTGGGAGTATTATCGACCCTGACGGCTAATTGTTCCACTTTTTGGACTTGGGAGCGAAGGGTATCGGCTAAAACCCGATCGATAATTGCCCCTGCGGGAGTTAACAGGGTCAAAACACTAGCGAGAGTGATTGTTAGCCATTCCATCGCTCAATTACACCCATCCAGCTAAATTTTGCCAAGCATTAGTCAAAAGCTGACTTAACCAACGTCGTTGCACTTGATCTAAAACCTGGTCTTCTGCGAGAATTTCTTCAGTCAGATCATCGAGAGATTGACCCTGAGCGCGGGCCATTCTAATAATTCCCGCAATCACGGCAGCGATCATCTCCTCATCGACGGGACGCTGTCGGAGGGCGGCAATTTCTTCGGGGGTAGTCGGGATGGGATAATTCATAATCAGATGGGGTAGGCTTTGTATTAATCTGGGTATGTAAAGTTTTTTAAACTTTTTTCAGAAAACTTTTTGTGTAGTCTAGCGTAATCAGACGATTTTTGGGTTTAACAACTAAATCAAGATGAAAGAAATACTTTACAGAGAAATTCCGACTCCTGACTCGATCGCCGTTTGTCAGTGGTTACAATCCGATTGGCAACCCGCAAATGGTGTTAAGACAAATACACCTAACGGGGTGAGATTGCGCTTATCGGAGGCGATCGAATTGTCGATCTTTGTCTGGACGCTGCAACGGACTACTTATTTAAAAGTTTTCCGCTGGGGTGAGCGATCGCATGGTCAAGAGACATCCCTAACTCGGCAGCTCGATCGAGCTTTACAAAAGCGTTTTCTGCTGCAGTATAACACGATACCAAACATCGATCGAAAAAATCACTCAATTTTTACAGCTTTAGAAGCGGACTATCCCCTAACGGTTCACTACTTCCGCAAAATGCCGCAAGGGGAGGCGGATTTAGAACGTTTGTACTGGTGGGAAAAACGTTGGCGCGACAGTGCCAAAAATCCCCAACAACCGCAGCCGGTAATTTTCTCTAGCAGCGAGGAAAATGATCATCCCATCGCCTACGACTTAATTTATATTGGTGGTGCCTTGGGGGCAATTCACGCCGCACAGATGGCCAAATTAGGTTATCGAGTCCTCTTAGTAGAAAGACTGCCTTTCGGACGGATGAATCGGGAATGGAATATCTCTCGATCGGAGTTTCAAAGTTTAATTAATTTAGGTCTATTTACTGCCGAAGAATTCGAGGAATTAATCTTCCAAGAATACATCGATGGCTTTAATAAGTTTTTTGATGGCAATAATCCCCCCCATCTGAAGGCGGAGATTCTCCATACTCCCACGGTTTTAAATATCGCCATTAATTCCGATAAATTGCTGCAATCCTGCGGTAAAAAATTACAGGATCATGGCGGTAAAATTCTCGATCAAACCGAATTTATTAAGGCTGATATTACCGCTAATAGTGTTACTGTCACCCTTAATCATGGTGGGAAAATTCAACAGATAAAAGGCCGTTTATTGATTGATGCTATGGGTTCCGCCTCTCCCATCGCTTGGCAATTAAACGGAGTGCGTGCCTTTGATAGTGTCTGTCCGACGGTGGGGGCAGTAGTAGAAGGATTCGATCCGGTGGTGTGGGATTCTCACTATGGCGATGTCTTAAATTCCCATGGCGATATTTCTAAAGGCAGACAACTAATTTGGGAATTATTTCCGGGGGAAGGAAAAGAATTAACCTTCTATCTATTTCACTATCATCAAGTCCATCCCGATAACCCCGGTTCTCTGTTGGAAATGTACGAAGATTTCTTTACTATTTTGCCCGAATATCGACAGTGTGACCCAGAAAAATTAACTTGGAAAAAACCAACCTTTGGTTATATACCGGGGCATTTTAGTACAGGAAAAAAAGATCGGATTGTCTCCTTTGATCGCATTTTAGCCATCGGTGATGCCGCCTCCCTGCAATCACCCTTAATTTTTACTGGGTTCGGTTCTTTGGTGCGTAATTTAGAGCGCTTAACCCATCTTTTGGATCTGGCCTTAAAACACGATTTACTAACAGCTAAAGACCTAGAAAATGTGCGGGCCTATCAAAGTAATGTGGCGGTAACTTGGTTATTTTCTAAAGGAATGATGGTTCCCACGGGAAAAACCTTACCCCCCCAAAGAATTAACGCCATGTTAAACACATTTTTCGGTTTATTGGCCGACGAACCGCCGGAGGTTTCCGAAACCTTTATTAAGGATAAAACCGATTGGTTAACCTTTAGCCGTTTAGCAATTAAAGCGGCCAGAAAAAACCCCGCTTTACTGTTATGGATAGCGGAAATGGCCGGCAGTCAGGATTTAATTCGTTGGTTGGGTTCCTATCTCGATTTTAGCCTTGATGGAGTCAAAAATCTGCTTTTTGGTTCCTGGTTTCCCCAATGGTTAAAAAACTCCCAAAGCTGGCTAGAAAAAGACAATCCCCGCCTCTGGTTAAAGTTATTGAGTTTTAATTATAGCTTAAGAAATTAGAGGATATTTATCAATTGACGCTCCCATCACCCTAAGCGCGTTAGAAATCAAAGTAGATGAATTGTTTAAGAAGTTAACACCCCCAGAGGGTTGCTTCTCTGACAGGATTTCCCCTGCTCCTTATACCATTTTTCTTTATTCGTAGCAGGTATCTTACTCCCCTCTCCCTTTCTGGGAGAGGGGTTGGGGGTGAGGGCAATTAACCATCTCTGCGATTACTTTTGAAAAATGGTATAATTTGGTATGACTAATACTAAATCGTGAGCTTTTGTCGAACGCTCAGCCGAACGCTTTAGATTCAGCTTCAAAACTTTTTACTGATTCTACCATCTTTCTCTAGGTTTGTTTATACACACCGAAACGGCGTTTGAACTGTTCATCTGATAAGTCTTGATAATCCATACTTTTGCTAATAAACATAGCAAAAGTATAGATGATTTCCTGACCTAAGATCACATTTTATTCTTTTTTCCACTTCCATCTAAAAATCGAGAAAAAAGCAACCCCACCCCATTATACCATAAAAAAATTATGCAAGAGGTCTTATGATAAAACCATAGTTAGTGAATATATTTATGAAGAGGATAGGGAAATAATTAAAATAGAAAACGATCAAACTTGGTTTAATGCTCAAAAAATCCCTAAATTATCACCTCGTTATAGTGTTGCACAACTATTAATTCCTGACCCTGATATTTATCCCGTTCGAGCAGAATTTAATAAAATTGACACATATTTGGATGAATATATTGTACAATTTCATCAAAAGTATAATGGTAACTCCAGAAAAACAATCATAAAAGTGCCGTCAGTATCTTCAGTTAGCAGTTACCAGATAGAAGTTAAAAATTGGCAATTTACTTGATGTTATGGCTTCCTTACGCGATATTCTCAGTTACTACCGCAATTATCAAAAAGCCGCCTTTTTGAGCATTGCTGCATCCAGTGTCTTTGAAATTATCGATCTGATGGTTCCCTACGCTGTCGGACAGATTATTAATGTTCTTTCTGATCAACCTTTAGATGGATTCGTCCAGTCTTTGGTCGATCGCACCATGGTTTTAACTCCCTTTGCCTCAGAAAAGTGGGTTAGTTTGGCAGTATTATTAGGCTTAATTTTCCTAACCACGGTAATTAAAGCACCAATTCAGCCTTGGGTGGGTGTATGGTTTCACTGGGAAATATCCTTAAGAGCGCGACGAGATCATCTCGGAAAAATTATTGCCAAAATTCTCACCTTACCCCTATCTTTTTATGATGAAAATAATCCTGGACGCATCGCTAACCGGATCGCCAAAGGGATAGAAAATCATACTTGGACTTATCCTGAAGTGGCGGGAATGATGATCCCAAAATTGTTTAGAGTTTTGGGTATCTTTATTGTTATTTGGGTAATTCAATGGCAGATCGCCCTTGCTTTTCTTATTTCTTTTGTATTAATTCTAGTTTTTATTGTCAGAGATTTAAAAGATTTAATGCAAAAAGAGAGAATTCTTGATCGGCACATTGAAAATACCCAAAGTCGCAATTCTGAGATTATTACTAATATCAAAACTGTCAAAGCTTTTGCCACAGAAGGACAGGAATTATATCGTCAAAAACAGCGTTTAGAGAGAGAATTTACCTACGTTATCTATCGCATTCATAAGGGTTATGTGGACTTAATTACTTGGGAAAAAACCCTCGTCCAAGCTAGTTTATTTGGAGTATTTTTCTTTACTCTCCTAGCTACCGTTCAACAGAAAATCTCGATCGGGCATTTTATCACCACCTATACCCTCGCTAGTATGGCCTATGCGGAATTAGATCCCCTATCCCAAATGGCAGAAACTTTCGCCCGTCGCTATGCTTCTATGGCACGTTTACAGGAATTTATCAACTTACCCAGTGGCACTGATGCAGGTAGTCTTTTAGCCGATCATGCTCAACATAATCCCTATCATTTTACGGGGAAAGTAGAATTAAGTAATCTCAGTTTTGGCTATAGTCCAGAAAGAACCATTCTCAAGGATATTAATCTACTGATTGAACCCTATCAAACCGTGGCATTAGTGGGAAAATCAGGTTCAGGAAAATCCACGTTAGTTAAGTTACTTTTCCGCTATTTTGAACCGAATCAAGGACAAATTCTGATGGATGGCGAGGATATTCGTCGCTTAGATGTGACTTGGTATCGGCGCCGGTTAGCGATTGTCCATCAAGAAGTAGATGTTTTTAATGGTACGGTGTTAGAAAATCTCACCTATGGTAATCCTAATATTAGCTTCGAGAAGGTAGCAGAAGCCTGTAAAATTGCCCGTGTCGATGAATTTATCCACGAATTACCTAATGGTTATTCCACTATTGTAGGGGAAAGGGGTGTGCGTCTTTCGGGGGGACAAAGACAGCGTTTAGGAATTGCTAGGGCCTTAATTGTTGATCCAGATGTGTTAGTTTTTGATGAGGCCACTTCTAGCTTAGATTATGAGTCAGAAAGAGCCATTCAACTAGCCATGAAATCCATCTTAGGCACTCGCACCACAATTATTATCGCCCACCGTCTCAGTACCGTTCGAGAAGCTGATAAAATTGTCGTCTTGGATAATGGTCGCATTGTCGAGATCGGTAGCCATGATCAATTATTAAATCAGCAGGGAATCTATCAGCGTCTCCACTCTTTACAAGAAAGCGGTGAACTGGTTTAGCCTTAAAATAGTCCCCGATAGCGGACTGAGAAAATATGATCTAATGGAAGTTGATACTATGTCTAACGAAACCGTTACCTATTCCCTAGAAGCTGTTTTGACGAGGATTGAGGGGAAAATTGACAATCTCCAAAAAGATGTTGACCAAAAATTTGAAACTCTCCAAAAGGATTTTAACCAAAAATTTGACAGTTTCCAAAAAGATGTTGACCAAAAATTTGACAAAATCGACGAACGGTTAAATAAGCTAGAGGTAGGACAGGCAAAGTTAACCGAAAAGGTTGAGGGAATCGATAATCGCCTAAAATCAGTGGAAGGAACCCAAAAAAATCAGGTTTGGACATTGATTATTCTTTTGGCAAGTGCGGTCGCCTACGGCGCGGCGAAGCCGACCGCTACTGCTGGTTGGAAAGTATTTTTTTCAGGTAATCCCTAGAATTAACCTGTGGCTATTATTAGGTTAACTACTCTCCCAGAAGCCCGATTGTTTAGTGCATATGTTCTATATTTGCGATCGCTCGTCAGCCGCGATCGATCGATGTTATTATGACTATCTCTTTAGGCTTTCTATATTTTTCCCCTCGGTGGGGTGTTTTTCTGTATGCTGGTAATAGTTTCCTTTTTTTAGCCACATATCTCCCCCCCCCCTATGGTCGATAGTCTTCCCCTCCGCAATTTAAAATATTATTGTGAAAGATTCGCCTCTTTGAATGTCAGTAAAAAAAGAGGTAACGCTCAATATAAACCAATTTTACTTTTATCAGTTATCGATCTAATTTCACAGGGATTAATCACGGAAAATAAAATTTTTGTTTCTGATGAATTAATTAATACATTTAATAAATACTGGAATGTTTTATCATCTCAATATGATGGAGGTTTTCATTATCCATTCTTCCATTTACAAAGCGAAGGATTCTGGTATTTAAGATTAAAGCAAGATTTTAATGGGCTACAGCCAAAGTCAATGAACAAACTCAAATTAGCTGTAGAATATGCGTTTTTAGATGAGGAATTATATGATTTGCTTCAAGATCAAAATTATCGTCAAGAATTAATAGACACTTTAATCTCAGTATGGTTTTCATCATCTCAAAAAGAAATTAGTGAAATATTGACTATTAATACTAATTTGCAGGATGTAAGTACGGAAGAATTATCAATATTCGATAATGTAGAACAGGAGAAAAAATTCTATCTACGAAAATCTTTAATAAGAAGTGCTTTTTTTCGTAAAGCAGTCGTTTATATATATAATTATCAATGCTCTTTTTGCGGTCTTAAAGTCAACCACTCCTTGACACAAAGTATTGTCGATGGCGCACATATCAAACCTTTTGCTAAATTCTATAATAACCAGATAAACAACGGTTTATCTCTTTGTAAAAATCATCATTGGGCATTTGATCAAGGATTATTCACAATTGATGATCAATACAAAATTATTATCACAAAAGATTTTGAAGAAGTTTCACCGAACGCAAAGTCTATAAAAGATTTTCATGGTGAGAATCTTTTACTGCCTGATAATAACGAATATCTGCCTAATCTTGAATCCGTAAAATGGCATAGAGATAATATATTTAAAGGTTAAATTTATGAGAAATAATGTTATTTTTGGTGAGCAAACACAGATAAGTATTTTTCCTTCTAGAACTGTTGAAGACTTTGTTATAGACATTGAAATAATTACGAAAGAAATTCAAAATTTGTATCTTTCTAACAGTATTCCATTTGTTATAGGTTACTCAGGCGGAAAAGATAGTAGTGCTGTTGTTCAATTAATTTGGAATGCAATCAGCAAGCTTTCCATTGAGGAGCGTCATAAAAAAATTTATGTAATGACTACAGATACTCAAGTTGAAAATCCTCTTGTATCTACTTGGGTTAAGCAATCTTTAGCCAGAATGAAAAATGAAGCTAAAATGCAGCAGATGCCTGTAGAACCTTATTTATTACGCCCAGAAATAAAAGATACTTTTTGGACTTGTTTAATTGGTAAAGGCTATCCTGCACCTCGTCATGGATTTCGTTGGTGTACTGAAAGACTGAAGATAACACCAACAAATCATTTTATTCGTCAGCAAATTCGAGAAAATGGTGAAGTTATTCTTATGCTTGGTACAAGAAAGGCTGAGAGTAGTAAACGTGCTTCAACAATGAATAAATATGAAATTAATATTTTTCAAGAACAACTTAATCTTAAGGAGAATATTAGTAAACCATTGCGCTATAGTGGTAGCCTTCCCAATGCAATTATTTATAGTCCCATAGAAGATTGGCGTACTGATGAGGTATGGCTGTACTTAATGCAGTGGGAAAATCCCTGGGGAGGAGATAACAAAGAATTATTAGCAATGTATCGAGGAGCGACTGCGGATAATGAATGTCCTTTAGTGGTAGATACTTCCACTCCTAGCTGTGGAGATTCGCGCTTAGGTTGTTGGGTGTGTACGTTGGTGAATAAAGATAAATCCATGGAGGCAATGATACAGAATGACCAAGAAAAAGAATGGTTACAACCACTTTTAGACCTTCGCAACGAATTAGATATAGAAGATGACCGACCAAAACGGGATTTTCGCCGTATCTTTGGGAAAGTACAATTATTTGAAAGAAACTTAAATGGAGAAATATCGATCGAACCCATACCGGGACCCTATACTAAAAAATGGCGGGAATATTGGCTGAGAAGGGTATTAGAGGCTCAGGAGAGCGTGCGTACTAATGCGCCAGAGGATATGAAAGATATTACCCTAATTACCACGGAGGAACTCAGCGAAATTCGTCGGATTTGGAGGGAAGAAAAGCACGAATTTGATGACCAATTACCGAAGATTTATAAACAAGTGACTGGAGAAACTTTTCAAGACCCGCGACCGGGAGCGGATAATAATCTTTTGGGGAGTGAAGAATGGGATATACTCGCGGATATCTGTGCCGAGGATTCCATGCACCTAGAATTATTGGCTAAACTAATCGATACGGAACGTCAATATTTTCTAAAAATCTCTCGCAAGGGTATTTACAAAGACCTAGAAAAATGCTTTGAGTCTAGTTCTCGTAGTAAAGAGGAAGCGATCGAAAATGCTCGTTATGTCTATGATCTAAAGAATGCCGCTCAAAGTGGCAATATTGCTCAGGTGAAAGAACAACTCAAGGAGAGTTTTAGTGAACCGGAAAAGGACCAGCAAAAACAGTTAACTTGGGCCAGTATGAAATTCCCTACAACCGATGAGGAGGAAGAATAACGGGTTTATTTTACCCGTAAACTGGCGATCGAGTTGACCATCAATAAAATTACTGTTTCCCGACGACGAGATGAAACCCTACCAAAAAATTCCTATTCGTGAATGTGGGGAACCCCTAGTACCTATACCCGCAGATAAGTTTGTTATACCTTCTCCCCACGCTTACGAGAAATTAGGGGCTAATTATCGGGGTAAATCTCCCTATTTTTTGCGACAAGGGGTGTTAAATCCCCTGATTGACGCTCAAAACCGTCTGCAAGTCTATCAACCCGGTTGGCAAATTTTGATTTTTGATGCCTATCGACCGGTGGAAGTGCAACAATTTATGGTTGATTATACTTTTCAGACTCTCCTAGACACAAGAGGATTAGCCAAAGAGAAACTATCGAAGGCAGAAAGTCAAGCAATTTTAACAGAAGTTTACACTATTTGGGCAATTCCCAGTGATAATGCCGCCACCCCGCCACCCCATAGTACCGGAGCGGCGATCGATATTACCCTAGTGGATGAGAAGGGACAAGCCATCGACATGGGTGGAGAAATCGATGAGATCGGAGAGCGATCGCATCCCGATTATTATATCGCCGCAAAAAGCCCGCAAGAACAGAGCTATCATCAAAAACGAGTTTTATTGGCTAAAGTGATGGAGGAGGCGGGATTTAGCCGACATAAGGGGGAATGGTGGCATTTTTCCCTAGGGGATCAGATGTGGGCCTGGTCGCTCGATCGACCCTACGCCATCTATGGCAGAGTTGAGGATCAGGGAGATAAGCTAAGACGCATTTAAAGCACTTATTCTTAAGATTAGCCGAATCTCCCCCAATCCCTTTACTGTTGCCTCTTGCCTCTTGCCTCTTGCCTCGTCTCAACAAGCAATTTAAATGCTTAACAGCTTAGCTGTTAGGAGTAAACTGAAAGCAGCTGGTCTAGATAAATACTGATATACTAACAAAAGAAGACTCAAAGCTTAGACCGGCTTCTGATCGACGATCGCCAAAATTTGATCAACAAAAGCTTGGTGATCAACCACCGGTTTAGAAATATAACCATCGGCCCGACTCTGCTTGAGAAAATTCTCTCGATCGCCTTCCATAGCGTGAGCAGTGACGAGAATAACGGGTAAATCGGCGGTTTCGGGGTTAGCTTTGAGAATTTGGCTGATTTTAATGCCATCTACCGCTTTCCCTTCATAGACACTATGGGAGAGGGAGACATCCATTAAGATCACGTCCGCTTTCTTGTCCCGAGCAATACGAAGCACTTCTTCCACGTCTTCAGTCCCTTTGACCTCTAGACCACCTCGTTTGGTCAAAATTTTGGCAAAAACGCGAAAATTTATCGGGTCGTCTTCTACAATCAAAACAGTCGTCATAGGGATGCTCAGGGATAAACAAGGTTAAAACGGGCAAAATGCCTTATGATTCACAGCTAGACAGATTGAAAACGAGAGACTCATGGCCAAACAACTGGATTTCTTAGCTAGTGGTCAAATTATACCCACGGCTTTACACCAAGAGATGGAACGCTCCTATCTAGAATATGCCATGAGTGTGATCGTGGGGCGAGCCTTGCCGGATGTACGCGATGGACTAAAACCAGTACATCGTCGCATATTATACGCTATGCACGAACTGGGTTTAACCCCCGATCGCCCTTTTCGTAAATGTGCGCGGGTGGTGGGGGATGTCTTGGGTAAATATCATCCCCACGGCGATCAGTCAGTGTACGAAGCACTGGTTCGTATGGTACAGGATTTTTCCAGTCGTTACCCACTTTTATCGGGCCATGGTAACTTTGGTTCGATCGATAACGACCCCCCGGCGGCCATGCGTTACACAGAAACCCGTTTGGCCGGCATCGGTGATCAGGCGGTTTTAGGGGGAATTAGCGAAGCTATCGTTAATTTTAGCAGTAATTTCGATAATTCTCAACAGGAACCAGTTGTTTTACCCGCTCAGTTACCGATACTCATTCTTAATGGTTGTTCTGGTATTGCGGTGGGGATGGCGACTAATATTCCTCCCCATAATTTAGGGGAAGTGGTGGAGGGTTTAATCGCTTTGATTGATAATCCCGATTTAAGCGAGGAAAAGTTAGTAGAAATTATCCCCGGGCCCGATTTTCCCACGGGAGGCGAGATTTTAGATGATACCGGCATTCGCGAGGCTTATCGCACTGGTAGGGGGATTATTCCCGTGCGCGGAGTGGCGAAAACTGAAACAATTATCATTGAGGGCAAGCGCCGCAGGGAAAGGACGGCAATTGTGGTTACTGAGTTGCCTTTTCAGGTGAATAAGGCGGCATGGATTGAAAAAATCGCCGAATTAGTCAATTTAGGGAAATTGGAGGGAATTGCCGATATCCGCGATGAAAGCAATCGCGAAGGCATTCGGGTGGTGATTGAATTAAAGCGGGAAAGTCAACCGCAGCAGGTTTTGGCGGCTTTATACCAACAAACGGCCCTACAGACTAATTTTGGGGCGATTATCCTCGCTTTGGTCGATAATCAACCCCGGCAGTTATCGTTAAAACAAGTTTTACAGGAATTCTTGCGCTTTCGAGAAACAACTCTCACCCGTCAGTATGGCGACGAGTTGCAACAGGCCAGCGATCGCTTACACCTAGTGGAGGGTTTATTATTAGCTTTGCAGAATATCGATCGAGTGGTGGATATTCTCAAAAATGCTCCCGATGGGACGACGGCTAAGTATCGTTTTCAGGCAGAATTGGGCATTAGTGACGCACAAGCTGATTCTATCTTGGCTATGCCCCTACGTCGTTTAACCGGTTTGGAAAGACAAAAGTTAGAGACGGAAGCGACGGAATTACAAACAAAAATTCAACAGTTAGAAACCCTCCTCCATAACCGTCAGGAGTTTCTCAAGTCTCTGAAAAAAGAATTGCGCTCTTTAAAGAAAAAATTCGCCGATAGCAGACGGACAAAAATTCGCACCGGCAAGTCGGGGGACAGGGGACAGGAGACAGAAGGGAAGAAACAGGATTCTGTGGTTAAAAAACAGGAGACAGGAGACAAGAGACAGGAGACAGAAGGGAAGAAACAGGATTCTGTGGTTAAAAAACAGGAGACAGGAGACAAGAGACAGGAGACAGAAGGGAAGAAACAGGATTCTGTGGTTAAAAAACAGGAGAATAAAGTCAAGAAAAAGTCTGAGAGTGAGAATACACCGAGTTTAAGCCTATTTACGCCCCAAGACCCCCCAGAAAATGCGATTTTATTGCTTGATGCCGAAGATAAAATTAGTTGGACGACGCCGGAAGAGCGAGCGCCGGACCGGGGTTTAATTATCTATCAACAGGCGATCGAAAAACGGGAAAATTTCCTAGTTATCCTCGATAATGCCAAAGCTTACCCGATTACGACCAGGGAAGTCCCCCCGCAAGGGAATCAACCGGTGTTAATCGACCGTCTGCTGACCAAAACCGCCCAAAAAGAGTCAGAAGCCGTGTTAAATCAATTTTTCTTGACAGAACCTCAAAAAAATCAAGAATTGCTTTTACTGAGTCAACAGGGGCGAATAAAGCGGCTTCCCATCGATGAATTAGAGGGGGTTGGTAGTCGGGGTTTGTCCCTGATGAAATTGAAAGAAGACGATCGCCTATATGGTGCTATTTTTACTCACGAGGGCCTCGACTTAGCGATCGCCACCAGCAGCGGTCGGGTGTTGCGTTATCCCGTGCGAGAGGAATTATTGCCAATGATGAGTAAATCCGCTCAGGGTTTAGCAATTTTGCGATTGCGCTACGGGGAACATCTAGCCGGCTGTGTTTCTCTCCCCCATCGGGAAAATCTGCTGCTGATTTCGGGATTAGGTTACGGAAAAAGACTGGCGATCGAGAATTTACGTCTATCACAATTAGGCGATCTTGGTTCACCCGCTTTACAATTCGTCAACAAACAGGATAGTTTAGCGGCTATGGTAGCGGCGCAGGCGGGGAGTATAGTGTTATTAAGTACCAATCAGAATCGAAAACTGCCCTTAGAGGTGGAAACTGTGACAGTTACGGGTAAAGACGGGACAGGTTCACAATTAGTCAAACTCAACCCCGCAGAAAAAATTATCAAAGCACAATTGTTACACCGTCTCTAAACAATGGCGAAAAAACCGAAAAATGTTGCGCGTAAACACCGAAATTGGCAAAGATGGTTAAAACTAACTCTGGTGGCAGTTTTTGGGTTTATTATCCTTAATTTAGCGATTAATTTAGCCATCCGCTGGCCAATTAATCAACAAAAACCCGTTGAGGCCATCTTAGTTTTGGGGGGCAGCATTCGTCGGGAAATTTATGTAGCCAATCTAGCCCAGCAATACCCCGATATACCGATTTTAATTTCCCAAGGCTCGGAAGACCCCTGTATTTTATTACTATTTGAACAGGCAAAAGCACCAAAAACTAACGTCTGGTTAGAAAAGTGTGCCGATTCTACCTTCGGCAATTTTTTCTTTGCTGTGCCAATTTTAAAACAATGGGGAGTACATAAAGTAAAAGTTGTCACCTCTCCTACTCATTTACCTCGCGCTCAATGGTTAGCAGAAATTCACTTGCAATCCCACGGTATAGCAGTAGAAATCGATGCAGTCAGAGAAATTGGTATTCCGGGTAATCAGGAATCAAAGCTAAAAACTGGATTAGATGTGACTAGAAGTATAATTTGGGCTTTTGTGGGACAATTAATCTATCCCCCCTGTTGGCAAGTCATTCCCTTAAATTCCGTTGATTTAGAAGCTTGGCACGATGAAGGTTTTAAATGTGAATCCCAAGGTAAGATCAGGTAAACAATCCTCTCCCAGTTAGTTTTTTAGCGGCTGCATCCCATTTTTGTAAATCTACTAACTTGGGGTTTTTAAAGGCAAACTCTCTCTTCCCACTTGCCTATACCTTTTAAACAGGATTTAGTATCAGAAACCCTATCGGGTATTGGCGATCGCATCTAGAGCCAAATTCAGTTTCAGCAGGTTAACCCCCGGTTCGCCGAAGATGCCGAGAAAGCGACCATCGGTGTTTTTGGTAACGAGGATCTCCACTTGATTCGTCGGTAATCCCCTCACCCGCGCCACCCGATCGATCTGCGCTCTGGCGGCTTCCGGGGTGATGTGGGGATCGAGACTCGATCCGGAGGTATATACTAGATCCGCGGTGGGTTTAATTGCCGCTTTCTCTAATCGGGGAATCTCCCCCTCTACAGCTTTCGCTGGATCGGGATTGGGTTTTCCTTTAATTCGCTCGATCAACACGGGGTTACTGGGGGCCAGGTTACTCGCTCCCGAAATCCCGGTTTGCAGGACTTTGTTAGGATCATTTTTCGGATCAGCTGTACTGTAGGCGGTGGTACTCGGACGACTATTGAAATAGCGATCGCTGGTGAAAGGTTGCCCAATTAGAGCCGAACCCACCACTTGACCTTGATTATTGGTGATCAAACTCCCGTTTGCTTGCCGGGGAAAAAGAATTTGACCGATGGCGATCATCGAGAAAGGATAGATCAGCGCAGTGATCACCCAGAGAACTAGGGTAGAACGGATGGCTCTACCGGCCTCGCGTGCAAAACTCATGATTAAAACCTCTCTGGTACAAAGATGACAAGGAATAGGTAGATAAATAAAGCAAAGGCGACTAATCCTAAAAGGGTTAACGCAGAAGCTTGCCACCTATCGATAGTGCTTCCCGTAGAAGCTTGAACGATGGAGGAGAAAAGAATTGTTAGACAGAAATTTAAGAAAATATACCAGAAAAATCGGTATTTTCTAAGGGATGCTTTCATAAGAATTAGAGTTTTTTGGAGATTTGTTTTTGCCAGTAAATCAAGAAAATAGCTGTGGTTGTCAAAAATTATCAGACACCCCCCTTATCAAGGGGGGATTAAGGGGGGATCGACACCCCCCTTATCAAGGGGGGATTAAGGGGGGATCAAAGACAAAATCTATTTTCAATTTAATTATAACCACTTACTTAGCTGTAGTTGTCGATAGGTTGTCTTTTTCCCCTTTTTCAATTCATAGTTAAGAATACATTGGCCTACATATCTAGCCAGATTAACAGGGACAGCATTGCCAATCATTTGTTCTAGATTAGATTTTGTTCCAGCAAAAATAAAGTCTTTAGGAAAAGTTTGGATATAGCTTCGCTCGCTCGTTGTTAACGGTCTTAATTTTTCATGAAGATGACAAGCATCACCGGGATGTTGTCGATAGGTTTTGGGAACTGGTCGATTTACTCCTCGAATAGTAGGGCTAGGTTCATAAATACTGAATATCGCCCTTCTTTGATAGCTTCTAGGATGTCTATAATAGTATTCTATATCTAATTCTTTGCCCATATAGTCAAATACAGTCAGAGGTTGACTTGATAAATTTTCATTGATTTCATCGATTAAAAAATCATCTTCTTCGTTCATTTTACCGATCAGAAAATATCTTTTTCTAGTTTGAGGAACTCCGCAGTAACAAGAATTAATAACTTTTCCAGTTAAACCATAACCATGGCTTTTAAAAATTTGTTTTGCTTGAGTGAGTATTTTACTTTTCTCAATTCTATCCACATTTTCCATAACAAACCATTGCGGACTTACTCCAGTTACAATTTCGGCGAATGTGAGCGTTAGATTCGCTCGTCCTAAACCCTCGTTTCTCTTACCGGCACTGGAAAAGTCTTGACAAGGAGGGCTGCCGACAATAATCTCAGGATTATATTGAGCCAATATTTCTTGGCTAGATTCTCTAGATAAATCGACATTAAATATCGGATGACTAAAGTTATTGCTATAGACATCTATAGCAGGTATCCAATTATCAAATGCGGCCACAATAGTAAACCCCGCTTTCTGGAAACCTAAAGATAAACCACCACAACCAGCAAATAAATCGATTGTGATCATTTTGCTCCCTCCTCTAAATTGACTCTCGAAAGCATAAAATAAATGATCGGAATCGGGAGCTAGACCGTATAACTCTTGTGTACTTAACTCCGCCGGTTGAATTTTTAAATTTTCATCAAGTTTCAGATATACATTTTTCAGTCCTTTACCATCTAAGTAAGCGCACAAAGAAGCTGGAAATGAGGAGTTAAATTGATTTTTACCCCAGGTTTCTTTTTGGCTAAAATCCCGATTCGAGTGCTTCAATCCGAATAAACTAGGCTTAAATATTGCCGATTTTCCCATTACCTCAACCCGATCGCTGAAATTATCTCATCAATAATCTTAATAGCAATAAACGGCGCAATCATGCCTCCCACGCCGTAGATGAGGATATTGCGCCGCAATAGTTGGTCGGCGGTGAGCGGGCGAAATTGAACGCCTTTAAGTGCTAGGGGAATCAAAACGGGGATAATCAGGGCATTGTAGATCAGGGCCGAGACGATCGCCGATTGAGCACTTTTCAAACCCATAATGTTTAAAGCACCGATCCCGGCAGCGGCGAAAATCGTCGGGATAATGGCGAAATACTTAGCGATATCGTTAGCTACCGAAAACGTGGTCAGGGCGCCGCGGGTAATGAGTAACTGTTTGCCGATGGTCACTAAATCGATCAGCTTGGTCGGGTCAGAATCGAGATCCACCATATTGGCAGCCTCCTTCGCCGCTTGGGTTCCGGAGTTCATCGCCACACCGACATTAGCCTGGGCCAGTGCGGGTGCGTCGTTGGTTCCGTCTCCCGTCATGGCAACTAACTTGCCCTGGGATTGCTCGCGACGGATCACCTCGATCTTATCTTCTGGGGTGGCCTCGGCGATAAAATCATCCACCCCCGCCTCCGCCGCGATCACCGCCGCCGTGATCTGGTTGTCGCCGGTGAGCATGATCGTTCTCACACCCATGCGCCGTAATTGGTCGAAACGCTCTTTTAATCCAGGCTTCACGATGTCCTTGAGATAGATCACCCCGTAGATATCGTTACCCCGACAGACGGCCAGGGGAGTCCCCCCCAAACGGGAAACCCTTTCCTGTGCCTGATCGAGGGTCTCGGGAACGGAACCACCGCGGGAACGGACGAAACCTTTAATCGCGTCTACGGCTCCCTTACGGTATTCCTCGCCGTCCCTATCGGTGCCGCTCATGCGGGTACGAGCGGAGAATTCGATTCCCTCGCCGGGTTGGCCATCGATGGAGAGGTTCGCGCCCAAATTCCGGGCTAAGGCAACGATCGAGCGTCCTTCCGGGGTTTCGTCGAAAAGGCTGGCCGCTAGACAGATGCGGGCTAATTCCTCGAGGTTATGACCGTTCACGGGGATAAATTCGTCAGCCAGCCGGTTGCCGAGGGTGATTGTTCCCGTTTTGTCGAGAAGGAGGGTATTCACGTCGCCGCAGGCTTCCACCGCGCGCCCGGAGGTGGCGATGACGTTAAACTGAGCCACACGATCCATGCCAGCGATGCCGATCGCACTCAATAAACCGCCGATCGTCGTGGGAATGAGAGCGACGAGGAGGGAGATCAAGATGGCGATACTGGAACCGGCCCGAAAAGTATCCGCGACCGCCGGCCCGAGGCTCGTGTCTAGAAAACTGGCGATATAGTTCCCGATCGAGGGAATCGTGGCCACGACAATTAAAAAGACTTGGGTTAACACGGCCAGAAGTACCGTCAGCGCGATCTCGTTGGGGGTTTTCGTGCGCTCGGCCCCTTCCACAAGGGAGATCATGCGATCGATAAAACCCTGGCCGGGATCTTGAGCGATCCGCACCGTCAACTCGTCTGAGAGAAGCCTGGTGCCGCCGGTGACGGAACTGGCGATGTCGGTGCCGGGTTGTTTGAGGACGGGGGCCGATTCTCCGGTGATCGCCGATTCATCCACCGAACCGATTCCCTCGATCACTTCCCCGTCGGCGGGAATCACGTCCCCGGCCACCAGTTTTACCCGATCGCCCCGACGCAAGGCCGTGGAACTGACCGACTCGATCGAGCCGTCGGCAAGGATTTTCCTGGCGATCGTGTCGCTGCGGGTGGAGCGCAGGGCATCGGCCTGGGCTTTTCCCCGTCCCTCGGCGATCGCCTCGGCGAAGTTGGCGAACAGCACCGTGAAGAAGAGGATGAGGGTGATGATGCCGTTAAGTAGCCGTTGTTGTCCCCTCTCCCCGGCGATCGTGCCGAATAGATGCGGGTCGATCGTCACCAGAGCCGTGACGATCGTTCCTAACCAGACCACGAACATAACCGGGTTACGCACGGCGATGCGCGGGTCGAGTTTGAGGAAGGACTGCCGGATCGCGCTTTGATAGAGACCTGTCCGGTTTACCTTGGGGGTGTGGCGGCGGTCGTCCCGGCGACCTCTCGGCACTCGCAACGGGCGGGAGGATTTAGAATTTCCTTTGTTCGTTCTCATAAATTATCCAAACTCCTAGCCGATCATCCTGGTGATTTGAAAGGCTTCCGCAATCGGCCCGAGGGCTAATATCGGCAAGAAAGTGAGCGCACCGAGAATTAAAATCACCCCCGCCGTCACGCCGGTAAAGAGTCCGGTATCGGTGCGGAGGGTTCCGGTGGTGGCGGGAACCGGTTGTTTGCGGGACATCCCATCGGCTAACAAGAGCAGGGCGGCGATCGGAATATACCGTCCAGCCAGTAAACTAAAGGAGGCGCTCAGATTCCACCAGAGAGCGGTCATCGTCGGTTTCGCCCCAGATGCGATCGCAAGCGGTGCGGGTTGGGAATCCCCCAGTCCCTCGAATCCCGACCCGTTATTGGCGGCGGCGGAAGCGTACTCGTAGATAACTTGAGATAATCCGTGAAAGCCGGGGTTACTGATGCCTTGAAAGTCGGGAAAGGCAAGGGCGATCGCTCCGGGGATGAGGATGGCGATCGGGTGAACCAGCAGAATTAAAAAACTCGCTAACACCACTTCCCGCTTCTCGATTTTGCGCCCCAGGAATTCCGGGGTTCGTCCCACCATTAGCCCAGTGACGAATACCGCCAGGATCAGATAGGCAAACAGGTAGGCGGTGCCTGTTCCCTGGCCGCCGAAGACGATTTGCAGGAACAGATTCGAGAGGGTGGCGAAGCCGCCGTTCGGCATCAAGGAATCGTGCATGGCGATCACCGCACCGCACATGGTGGCCGTGGTAGTTACTGCGTACAGGGCCGATTGCGCCCAACCGAAGCGTACTTCTTTACCCTCGAAGTTAACCGCTCGATCGACCCCTAGCAGGGAGTTAACCGCCTGGTTGCCGTTATATTCTCCGATCGCTGTGATGATCGTAAAGCCGATGAAGATACCGAGGGGAATTAGATAGATTAACCGCGCTTGCTTGAGATTATCGGCGAAAACCCCGTAGGTATAGATCAGGGAGGTGGGAATCGAGAGAATCGCTACCAACTGCACCAGATTGACGAATCCGTTCGGGTTTTCCAAGGGGTGGGCCGAGTTGCTGGCAAAAAAGCCGCCGCCGTTTTCTCCCAATTCCTTAATAATCTCGAAGTGGGCCACTGGACCGCGGGCGATCGCCTGACTGAGGTTGGGGTTTTCTAGCGTCGGCAAGATCGCCGGGCCAGCGAGGGTTTCCGGGACTCCGGCGATGATCAGGGCAATTGCCCCCACGATCGAGATCGGTAAGAGGATACGGGTGATCGCTCGGATCAGATCCACATAGAAATTGCCCAACGGTCGCCCCGTCAGTCCCCGAATAAAGGCGATCCCCACCGCTAGACCGGTTCCGGCCGAAGTGAACATCTGGTAGCCAAGACCCCAGAGCTGACTCGCGTAGCTGAGGGTGGTTTCTCCGGAATAATGCTGTTGGTTGGTGTTGGTGATAAAGGAAATCGTCGTATGTAGCGTGGTGTCCCAAGAAGGGGCGGGGATCCCCGTCGGGTTGAGGGGAAGGAATCCTTGGCCCGCAATCAGGGAAAAAACCAGAATTGCCATCACCGCGTTACTGTAGAGAACGGCGCGGAGGTACTGCCAGCCGGTCATATTCTCTTTCCCTTTCACCCCGACGAAGTTGTAAAGAAGACTCTCGACTCGATCGCACAGTGGGTCGAGTAGGGTTCTCCGTTCCATGAACACCCTCGCCATATACCGCCCGAAAAAGGGGGTGATCGCCACGATTATCAGGATCGTGAGCGCGATTTGAATCCATCCTTGCAACATGGTTCGATCAACTCCGAAAAAAGGTAAGTCGAGGATCGATCGACGGATTCGACAAGCTCACCGTCCACGATCGACCGGTAAACTCAGGGGTTCGCTGTCTCGAAACCGCTTGAGAAAACCGAGTTTGTCTCATCGTTAGCGATCATTAACAAATGGATGATCGAGGGATTACTATCACCTCTGCTGGAATGATTGTAGCGATTTTTCGCGCCTTGACAATCTATATTTTTTCCGTTCGTTATCCTATCAGCTTTTACGCACTTATGCAGCAATACCGACAATCAGCAATTATCAGTGACTCCTAAGATTTTAGGTCACAAGTCGCTGAACAAACAGGAATAATTATGCAAACGCCATCGCAATTTATACAAGACATTCGCTCAATTATTAATCATGATTTATGACTTAGGGTATTAGTGATCGCCTTTTGGCAATCAGCCGCTAAAATTGTCCTTGTCTGGTGATCGCATCTTCGCCATGACAAGGAGTAAGATTGCTTCGGAGGGTTTTTAGTTGAAAGAGAAAGGTTAACAGGGAAAGTATCCCCCTCTTTTCGTAGTTCCCCCTCTCCTCGTAGGTTAGGGGGTGAGGTCATAACAATCTGCTGCCAAAACAGACTTTTCAGAATATAATAGAGAAGAGTAGTCATTCATCGCTCAGATTCGTTAAGATGATATTACATGACTAATAATATTAACCATGATCGCTTATTTAAGGAGTTAATCTCGACCTTTTTTGTCGAATTTATTGAGTTGTTTTTTCCTCAATTGATCGATTATTTAGATAGGGACTCGATTACTTTTTTAGACAAAGAAGTATTTACCGATGTCACGGAAG
>NZ_JADBTX010000007.1:0-48946 GCF_020245945.1 Microcystis sp. M015S2 | reverse complement strand
CTCTAAGACTTTCTGGTATAGTTCACTTATCATTTTCGTTATTTAGGTCATATATAGTAAATATGACTTATCTTTTTTGGGAGTCTGTGTCTGTATTCCATGCTACATAAGCTTTTCAGCTTGCTTGTCCCCCTGTCAGATGAACTTGTCTTTTATGTTGATGAAATAATCCATCCAGATTTTGATTTTACTAGACTTTTCCGACTTCGATTAATTCGAGTAATTGTGCTTCGGTTAGCTGAGTAATGCCCAATTCTAGGGCTTTTTCTAACTTAGAACCCGCCGCTTCTCCTAGCACTAAATAATCGGTTTTTTTGCTCACAGAACCCGTCACTTTTCCCCCAGCTTTTTCGATTAATTCTTTCGCTTCCTCCCGTTTGAGAGTTGGTAAAGTGCCAGTAATCACAAAGGTTTTCCCTGCTAAGGTGACTTTTGTGGTGGTGGTTTTTGCTGCTGCGGCAAATTGTAAACCCGCTGCTTGTAATTTAGCGACTAAATCCCGATTAGCCTCGATTCTAAACCAATCATAGACCGATTGGGCGATTTCTTCACCAATACCATAGACAGAAGCTAAATCAGTCACGCTGGCGTTAGCTAACTCCTCTAATGTCCGAAAACTTTCGGCGAGAATTTTGGCGTTAACGCTGCCCACATAGCGAATTCCTAGCCCATAAAGTACCCTCGACCAGCTTTGATTTTTGCTCTGAGCCATAGCTGTAATCAAATTTAAGGCTGATTTCTCGCCCATTCGGTCTAATTTGGCAATTTCCGTTTTTTCGAGGCTGTAGAGGTCAGAAATGGCGGTAACTAATCCCTGTTCAATCAGCAAAATTACCACTTTTTCCCCTAATCCCCGGATATCGAGAGCATCGCGACTAGCCCAATGTACTACACTTCCCCGCAAAATCGCCGGACAGGAACTATTAACACAGCGCGTCACCGCTTCCCCCACCGGACGGACTAGGGGAGATTGACATTCAGGGCAATTAGTGGGCATCTGGAAGGGTAAAGTCTGGGGAGGACGCAATTCTGGCAGGATTCTCACCACTTCCGGGATAATTTCCCCCGCTTTGCGGATAATTACCGTGTCACCGACTCGGATATCTAATTCGGCCACTCGATCGCTATTATGTAAAGTAGCCCTTTGTACGGTGGTCCCTGCTACCTGTACTGGTTCCATCACCGCCATGGGTGTAACTGCGCCGGTGCGTCCCACATTGACGATAATATCTTTAACTACTGTGGGGACTTCTTCGGCGGGATATTTTAAAGCGATGGCCCACCGGGGGAATTTTTGAGTGAATCCTAACCGATTTTGTCGCTGTAAATCGTTGATTTTGACTACGACACCATCGGTCATGTAGGCTAATTGATGACGTTTTTCTTGCCAATCTTGATAGTATTGCGCCACTTCTTGCAGGGATGGACAGAGTTGACGGTGGGGATTAACCAGAAATCCCATGGTTTCTAATCTATCTAAGGATTGCCATTGAGTAGTGATATTGTTATCGTCTAAATGCAGGGTATAGGCAAAAAATTGTAAGCGTCTTTTATCAACTATTTTCGGATCTAATTGTCGTAGGGTTCCCGCTGCCGCATTGCGGGGATTAGCAAAGAGAGATTCCCCTTTTTCTTCTCTTTCTTGATTGATTTTATCGAAGGTATCGAGGGGTAAAAAAGCTTCGCCGCGCACTTCCACAATTGCTGGGGGATTATCTATATTTAAGCGTAAAGGAATAGAGCGAATTGTCCGCACATTGGGGGTAATATCTTCGCCGGTGACTCCATCCCCTCTAGTAACACCTCTGACGAAAAAGCCGTTTTCGTAGGTTAAAGCTAACGCGGAACCATCGATTTTTAATTCACACACATATTCCGTGTCTTGGGTTTCATTTACATATCTTTGCCAACGGTTGCCCCATTTATTTAATTCTTCGAGGTTAAAGGCATTTTCGAGACTATACAGGGGAATATTATGACGGACAGAAACGAATTGACTAGAGATTTTATCCCCGACTCTTTGGGTGGGACTATCGGGGGTGATTAATTGCGGATAACGCTTTTCTAGGTCTTCTAATTCCCGATAAAGTTGATCATAAACGCTATCGGGTATAAAAGGATCATCAAGAACATAATAAGCATAACTGGCTCTTTGTAGTTCTGTTTTTAGTTGTTGGCAACGTTGTTGGATTTCTAAGGGGATAGTCATAATCGTTAATAATGCTACTGTGCAAAGACCATTTGAGGAGTTAATTTTAAATCGGGAAATGTTACCGATATTATTCTATCTTCGTTGTTAAATTCTGCCAGTTCATAAAATCCCGAAATCAGGGTTAAAACCGATATTTTTAGAGCCATAGGATCGATAATCCAGTATTCAGGAATCCCTCTCACTGCGTATTCTGAACGTTTATAACGGTAGTCATCATCGGCATTACCGGGGCTAACAATTTCTACAACTAACAGGGGAGTAAATTCAATCACTGCTGTGGTCATATTTCTAATCTCTTGACATTGTTCAGCAGTTAAAATCATTAAGTCTGGGATTCTCGATTTAGCTTTATCGGTGCGAATTCCTACGGTAGCGGGCATAACTTTCCAAGTTAGATTTAATCTTTTAATTTCTGCCATTAAATAATCATAAATAAAGGCAAGAATTAAAGCATGAAAGCCACTAGCGGGAGGCATAGAAATTAATTCTCCGTTAAATAATTCGTATTTATTATCTGTGCAGTCCTGATAATTTAAATATTCTGTAAAGGTGTATATTTTTTGTTGGGTAGCAATCATGATAACCTCTAGAAAAAACTTAATTGAATCTCCTTAAGGGGGGTAGGGTTGATTCATGAATCAACCCTACCATAAATCAACCCTACTATGAATCAACCCTACCATGAATCAACCCTACCATGAATCAACCCTACCATAAATCAACCCTAGAGTTAGGGGGAATCTGACAATTTTTAACACCTAGCTTTTTACTTAAGATTCGATATCCTCAACTTTTTTGGGAACCGTTGCAGTTAAAACCTCATTTCCTGTGGCAGTAACTAACACATCATCTTCGATACGGATACCGATACCCCGCCATTTTTCTGGCACTTCCGGCTGTCCTTCAGCAGGTTTAATATCGGGGGAGATATAAATCCCCGGTTCCACGGTTAAAACATGACCGGGTTGCAAAGTTTGCCAAGTTTCTTCGTTAACTTTATAACCTCCCGCATCATGGACATCTAATCCTAACCAATGGCCAGTTCTGTGCATATAAAAAGGCTTATATTTTTCCTCTTTAATTATCTCATCAATGTCGCCGACCAATAGCCCTAAATCTACTAATCCCTCCACAATTGTCCTCACGGCTGTGTCATGAAAAAGATTATAAGGATTACCAGTTTTTACCACTTCAATCGCCTTTAATTGAGCTTCCAGAACAATTTCATAGATAATTTTTTGTTCGGGGGTAAATTTACCATTAACGGGAAAAGTGCGGGTAATATCACCGTTATAGTAATTGTAGGCACAACCGGCATCAATTAACAAAAGCTCATTTTCTTGTACTTGGCGATTATTGTTGATATAGTGCAGAATACAGGCATTAGCACCACTAGCGACAATAGAAGGATAAGCAGGACCCATACCCCCTTCTAGGCGAAAAGTATGCTCAATTTCCGCTTGAATTTGATACTCGTAGTGACCAACTTTGGTAAATTCTCTGGCCCGATTATGTGCCTGTGCTGAAATAGCGGTTGCTTGGCGAATATTGTCTAATTCGGCCTCGGTTTTCAGTAAGCGCAAAGGATGGAGAATAAAATTAGTATCCTCTAAAGCAGTCGGTCCAGTGCCGCGACGGGGAAAAGTGGCGATTAATTTTTGCCAGTGCTTAAGAACAGTTGTATTAAAAGTTTTGTCCCGGCCGAGATGATAATAAATTCGGTCGGCTTTTTCGAGATATTGGGGTAATTTTTCGTCCAATTCTTCGATAGAATAGGCCTCATCAGCAGCAAAAATTTCCTTTGCTCCTTCCACACCGTGGAGATAGCCTGTCCAGGTTTCTTTTTCCGAGTCTTTTGGCTGCACGAACAGGATAAACTGATGTTCGGGGTGATGGGGTGCTAAAACCGCCACCGCCTCCGGTTCATTAAATCCTGTCAGGTAAAAAAAGTCACTATCCTGACGATAGGTGTATTCTACGTCATTGTGCATGACCACCATGGGCGCACTGCGAAAAATTGCCGTTCCATTGCCGATTTTTTCCATTACCTGCTGACGACGCTGCTGAAACTCTCTGCGATCGATGCCCATAGATATTCCTAAAAATGTCACAATAAGTCTTAGAGTCTATTATCGCTAATCTTTTTAGTTTATGACCCCTGAAGAACCGGATTTTTCCCAAGATATCATCGAAAGGCGCGAGTTTACCCTAGCAGATTTTATCGCTCAAGAGGGGGCGGATTTCCTCAAAGGGGAATCTCCCGTCCCCAAATTGGTGCAAGTTACCACAGAGATTAAACAATTTATTGCCGCTAATTTAGGGGATTCTTCGGGAGCTTTGCAGATAATTTTACAGCTTATTGTCGATGAAGAATTAACCAAAGTCAGTCAAAATTTAGATAATCCCGTTCAAGCTTTACAGTTAATCCTAGAAGAAATTTTAGACAATCAAGAATTACTCTATGAATTAGTACACCGAGTCGATGTGAAATGGGGACAATTATACGGGGAACGTCCCTATTTTCAACAACCCAATCAAAAACCCCACCCTGAAGACGAATACACCCACAATTCTGTTAGAGATAAGTTAGTCAGTTTATTAGCCAGATTAGAAGCGGATGAGTAGTAGAGCCTATAGCAGTTATTAGGAGACTCCGAGACGATTCAAGATATACCTTATCTTTATGAAAAACTCTATATTTTAATTATTTCTTAATAAAGACTAACAGGATCGACAAGGAGTATCTATCCCTAGACAGACCACTGGGGCGGTCAGGGGTGAAAATTAGGTGTAAGATCAAAAAATTCTCCGATAACTGTTGCCCTATCCCCCGCGTGCCTAGCTATTCCTACTATACCGCCGATGTTTTTAGCGATCGCATTTTTGGCGGTAATCCCTTGGCGGTTTTTCCGGAAGCGTCTGGATTAACCCCCACCCAGATGCAAAAAATCGCCGCCGAATTTAACTTCTCGGAGACAGTCTTCGTTTTTCCGCCAGAAACGCCCCAAGGCACTAAAAAAGTCCGGATCTTCACCCCCAGTACCGAATTACCCTTTGCAGGTCATCCTACCGTCGGCACGGCCTATATTTTAGCCCTAATCGGTGCTATTCCCCCCTACCAAGAAACCACGATTTATCTAGAGGAAGGAGTCGGTTTAGTACCGGTGAAAATTCTCATGGAGGGGGAAAAACCGGTCTATAGTGAGTTAAAAGTGGCACAATTGCCAGAATTAGTGACGGATACTTATGCTCTCGATGATTTAGCCGCGATTCTTTCCCTAGGCGTTGCCGATTTCTTACCCGGTTATCCCCCCCGGTCCTTTTCCTGCGGTCTCCCTTTTTTATTCATCCCCGTTAAAAACCGAGATATTTTAGCAAAAATCAGAGTTAATTTAGCTCTCTGGTCATCATTATTAGGTCAATCCCCCGCTAATTCCCTTTTTGTCTGCTGTTTTGACCCAGAATCTCCCCTATCTCGTCTCTATGGCCGAATGTTTGCCCCCAGTTTAGGAGTTATGGAAGATCCCGCCACCGGTTCGGCTGTGGCCGCTTTAGCGGGCTACCTAGGGGCTTTAGAATCTTCTAGGGAAGGGATGAATCAATGGACGATAATCCAAGGAGTGGAAATGGGCAGACCCAGCAGTTTACAATTAAAGTTTCAGAAAAACCACCGTAAAATTACGGAAGTTTCTGTGGGTGGTGCATCAGTTCTAGTCTGCCAAGGCAAGATGATAATTCCCGATGAAAAAACAGGAGAGAGTTAAATTTTTGCACTGGTATCATTATATAGAGAATAAAAAAGCTTAATCCCGCAAAAAAGCGAGAGGATAACTCATATTCTCAGCAAAGCCCAAGATACCTCCATCTCGATGCTCATAGAGTAAATTTTCTTGATTATCAAATAAAAAAGTCCCCCCCCGTTGGGTGAGATAACTACTATCGGGGATATATGTTGACCAATTGCCCAAAACTTGACTCATATTACGGAGTCTCAGGGTGGCTAATTCAAAAGGTCGCTGAAAACCTTGACCCCCGGCAAGATTGAATAGGGAACCCCGGAAAGCTGGTAAAGGCCGCGCTTGTATTGTTTCCTCCTCGGCAATTAATTGGGGGGCTTTGCGATCGCCAAGATAACCCCGCAGCACTTCGGCCAGAGTCCCCGGACTACCCACACCCGCACACATCAAAATTAGATTTAACCAGGCATTTTTTCCTGGAGAAAATCCAGGTAATTTTAACGATAAACCCCGATAAAGTCCTAATAAATTATGTAATTCAGCTTTGGGGTCAACAAAAAGCCAATCTTGCCGAAATTTCGTATATTCAGCGAATTTTAAACCTGAATTGCGATCGCCGATACCGATGGCACGAATGGTGATCCCGGCATTTTGCCAAAGGGCTGCCTCTTTTTCTAACCACCAAGCATATTCGAGACTGTCAAAATCTCCCAATTGCGGCCAAACAAGAATTAAAAGACGTTTGTAGTCGGCACAATCGCTTAAAATTGGCACTATTTGCCCATCGCTGACCCTTTGGCGTTGAATTGTTGAAAATATTTCATAGCTGCTGCTCATCTGTAAATTTCTCCTAATAAAACCGCTGCTTTTGCCCCCGTGACTTGCGGTAAATTACCGGGGAAATTGTGCCAGCGCCAATAGGCCAAAAGGGCAAAAGCGATCGCTTCTTTAAAATCGCTATTTAATCCTACCTCATCGGTGGTCAAAAGCTTGACATTTGCCCCCAAATGTGCTAGGAGTCGTTGGCGCAGGTAGGCATTACGAGCGCCACCACCACAGAGCAGCACTTCCGCGGGCATTTCTGGCAAAAAGGTTTGATAGCTGTGGGCGATCGAAATGGCGGTTAAATCGGTTAAACTCGCCAACCAGTCGGCATCACTGAGGGAATAAGCTTGGGCATCCTCGCGCAATTGGGCTAGATAGGCGGGACTAAATAACTCTCTGCCGGTGGATTTAGGGGGATATTGTTGAAAATAAGGCTCCTGTAGCCATTTATGAACTAATTCGGGGCAGGGTTGACCCTGAGCCGACCATTGACCGTTATGGTCGTAGGTTTGTTGGCCTTGGCTCAAAAATTGTACGGCCAAATCGATGAGGACATTGCCGGGGCCGGTATCCCAACCGAAAATTTTTTGCTGCCAATTTTCCCTTTGTCGGGGGGGTAGATAGGTTAAATTGCCAATACCGCCGATATTTTGGACGCAGCGGGCTTTAGTGGGGTGAGAAAGCAGATAAGCGTCAATTTTCGGCACTAGGGGCGCACCGTGACCAGCTTGGGCGATATCGGCAGCGCGAAAATTACTAATGGTGGGAATACCGGTAATTTTTGCGATCGCTGCTCCCCGTCCTAATTGTACCGTGTAACCGAGGCGATCGTTTTCGGGGGGTCGATGAAAAACGGTTTGACCGTGACTGCCGATTAATTGGGCTTTTGGGGCTTCTTTTTGGATATTTAAAGCGGCACGGGCGAATTCTGCGGCGATATCATCATCTAAGCTGGCTAAAGCTTCAATAGATAGCTTTTCTCCCCCACAGACTTGTAAAATTGTCTCGCGTAATCGGGGGGAATAGGGGTAGGTTTCCCCAGCTAATAACTGCACCTGTGGAGATTCCACTGTACCGCTAATCTCCACTAAAGCGGTATCGATACCATCCACCGATGTGCCACTCATTAAACCGATAACTAACAAGTTTTTTCCCCTCAAGTGTCGATTGTTGATTATTTTATCCCCCTCCGACAATAGTAACAATTTCTAATTTATCCCCCTCCTTGATTTCCGTGTTTTCCCAATACTGACGATGGAGGATTTCCCCGTTATATTCCACGGCAACTAACCGAGGATTCATGCCCAAATTTTCTAACATTTGCCCTAGTTTAGTTGCAGGTAAACAGGTTTGAGTTTTGCCGTTGATTTGCAAGGTTATTTCTGACATGGATTTGGATAAGTAGTCGTGCAAAATTAATTTCCTAGTCGAGACAGGAGACAGGAGGCAGCTTTTTTCTCCCCACACCCCACACCCCACTTCATAATTCATAATTCATAATTCATAATTCCCCCTCCCTACACCCTACTTTAATTGGGTTAATAATTGTTGTGTCACCACATCGGGGTGCTGCGCTTCCATGATGGCCCGGACTACAGCTACCTGTTGCGCTCCTGCCTCTAAAACCTCTTTAATGTTACTACTATCAATACCACCGATCGCAAACCAGGGTAAAGGGCAATTTTCCCGCGCATAACGGACATATTCCAATCCTGCGGGGGTTTTTCCCGCTTTGGTGGGGGTGGCATAAACCGGCCCGACTCCCACATAATCGGCCTTTTCTTGGATTGCTTTGGCCATCTCTTGGGGATTAGTGGTGGACCGGCCGATAATTGCCGTCGGGCCGAGAAATTGCCGCGCTAGGGAAATCGGTACATCCTCTTGACCGAGATGAACACCATCGGCATGAATGGCCTGAGCAATATCGACGCGATCGTTCATAATAAACAAAGCATCGTAACGGTGGCATAACTCACAGAGTTTAGCAGCTTCTTCTAAACGAATGGTATCAGCGGCGGTTTTATGGCGGTACTGCACCAATTTTAAACCTGCTTTTAGGGCTAATTCGACGATTTCTAGCAGATTTTCGGCGGGAGAAGTGACTAAATAGAGGGGAGATGCTTTCAGTTTTTCCAGAGGTGGCGAGATTAATAGTTTACTCTCTAGCTGATAAACCCGATAGCGCAGCTGTTTACAGGCTATCCCTAGCTCTAGATCATAGAGTTTACCGTATTCTTCTAAAACCCTAAAAGCCTCCTGTACGCGAGCCAGATTGGCCTGCAGCAGTCCCTCGACAGTCTCCCGGATTTCTTCCCTGGGATGGCTTAAATCCCTGCCGATATCGCCGGCCGTGTCCCGATGTCGTTTAAGATCGATCGAGTGCCAACTAGCTAATTGATGGCGCATTTCTTTACATTCTTGGGCTAAATCGGGATTATCTAAGCCAAAACGACACCATTCTTCGATAATTCGCAGTCCTTCTCTGGCGCGGTCAAGGTTAGCATCGAGAATCCGTTTAATCGCCGTGGTTTCTAGTTTCATTTGCCGTCAATGTAGAGTTATTATAGCCGTTAGCCGTCAGCTAAAATATTACATTCTTGGCTGCCATTCGGGGAACAGTAGAGGCGGCATCAGACAGGCAACAAAGAGGGAGGAGAAACCCACGCCAAGGACAATTTTAAGCCGGGGGGAGATTCTTAAGCGCCCCTAGGTATTGCAGTAATTGCTGATGATCTGGGTTATGTAGCGGGTACAGACGATTATAACAGATGGTGACGAGGGCTTGCAGATCGTCCACTAAATCCTCAGCTGCAATCGATTCATGGGGTTGATTGAGGAGAATGACTTGGATATTCAAGAGACTGCACAAACCCAAAATAAAATCATGACAAAAGCGACTCACACTTTCCGCATGGGTTAAAACTAGAGATTTCACCTCACCGTGACAAATCATCTTCACTAGACGCATAAAATTAGGGCGATTGTGGCTGACTCCGTCGCCGATATCGGTGAGAATTTCAAAGGGTTGACCCTGCTGACTACAAAAGTCTTCTAACGCTTTTATCTGGGTGTCTAATTGGGGTTTTTGTTCAGGTCGATTAACACGAGCATAGCCCACAATAAATCCAGTTTCTTGTACAGATTGTAAGATATCTCCCCGTCGAAATCGGCGATGACCGCCAACGGTACGAATTGAGGCAATTTTACCCTGTTGTTCCCAGCGCCGGAGGGTTTTAATGCTAACTCCAAGCAAATCCGAGGCTTCTCGAATAGTAATGAGGGTATTCATAATATAGAACCCGGTTTTAATTAAAGAAATTTATCGAGGTAAGTTTGTCCAACTTTAGACAGTCAGTTGTCCACGTTCATAATGTTACTAGACTCCACCAGTGATTATCCATGAGTTAGGAAAATTAATCATCCCCCTTTAGATAGAGGTAGTGAAGGGGATTTTTGGTCTTTCTAAAACTTGAGTTTGTCCGGGGGTTTTGGGGTGACATTCTTATGGGACTAAAAAGACGTTGCTGTAGGGATGAATTGCCTTCGCCCTGTTTTCTCCCGTCAGGGAATTGATTCTTCTGCAACTCCAGTGTTGATCATTAAAACTGTTAAATTTTATACATTGTACCTATCTTGATTAAGTTTTGTAACAATTTGAGAGATTTTTTTTGAACTAGAGCCTGTTTATTTGTCCAATTTTCACCAAAAAGCTTGGGTATATTTGTCAACTTCTGGGTAGTTATTTTGAGAAAAAAACTGCTATAAATTGGACAAAAAAATAGATAAATGTTGCCAAAAAAAGTTTTCTAAACCACTTGTTTTTTTTTGAAAAGTTTCGCTATAGTTCTGTCAAGTCAAATAAAAAGTTATCAGCGAGCTTAACCCTTGCCTAAATTCTTTTGATGGCTATAGTACACACAATTAACGCTGGATAATTCAGTTATGATGACAACCAACAAATTAACCAAAACTTTTGCTTCTGGCTCCCTAGCCATCGGGGTTCTCGCTGGCGCAGTGCTTACCGCTACCAGTGCGAGTGCCGCGGTGTTAACTTGGGCGCAATGGACGAGCGGACAGGATCTTATTCAAGGCGACAAAATAGTTAAGTACGTCCCCAACCTAGCAGCTCTCGACCCCTTAAACCCCATTGGGGCTGAGGCGGTGGATAAAGTTGCGCTGACCCAGATGGGTGATCATTATTATTTCCGATACGATGCTATGGACGGTCTCGCTGATACCAATAAGGGTCCCGGGGGGTCTTTCACATATACAATCGGGGTCACTGACCCCAACAAGTCTATTGTCGGGGTTGACCTGGATTCAAACGTATCATCCAACTACGGGACTGTAACCGAGACATTTGGTGAGATATCTAATGTCTTAGTTTCAACTAACGGCTCACAGGTCCCTCCTAGCGGTTTCATCCCTATCGTCCCCAAGCAACTGTTGACCGTCACAAATACCCTAGTTAATACTAATCCTGGCACTGAAGGTCTATTTGACTTCCAAAATTCTTTCCACCAAACAACCGTTCCCGAACCGGGTACTATCCTCGGACTTCTGGCAGTGGGTGGTTTAGGATTGGTTTCCCGCTTCAAGAAACAAAAATAACAGTTACCAATGTCTCGTACACATTGATAACTGTGACGTTGAACAAGAATAGCTAAAGGTTAGATGCCCTGTTTGGTTTTCTAGCTTTTAGCTTTTTCTTTAAGCGTTGATTATAACGCAGGTCTTGACCTGATTTTTGTTTTTAATCAACTTCTGTAGGGGCGTATCGCGTACGCCCTCCCTTCGATAATTTTTTCTGAACAAGCTCAAACATTGTCCGGCGAAGGCGATTCGCCCCTAGGGTGGGAAAAATTAGAGTATTGTAAAGTGTAATTCTGTGCGGCCATTTAGGGGAATTCCTCAAGGCTATATAATTGAGCTTTGGGTAGTTTATCCCAGCATAATTCTTGACCGCGAAAAACTAATGTCCTCTTTACTCTCCGCTATTCCCCTCGATGCAATCGCTTATAATCCCCAGGGCTTAGTACCGGCGATCGCTCAAGACTATCTTGATGCTACAGTGTTAATGATGGCCTGGATGAATCGGGAATCCCTCGAAAAAACCCTCACCACTGGGGAAGCGTGGTATTGGAGTCGTTCTCGTCAAGAATTATGGCACAAGGGCGCTACTTCTGGCCATATCCAAAAGGTGCGTCAAATTCGCTACGATTGCGATAGTGATGCTATCTTACTGACTATTGAGCAAATCGGTGATATTGCCTGTCATACCGGCGAAAGAAGCTGTTTTCATCAAGTAAATTGGCAAAAATCACCGCCAGCGGCCGACACCCTCTCGGAATTGTTTAAGATAATTTGCGATCGCAGAGACGATCCTCATCCGGAATCCTACACCTGTAAACTTTTGGCTGGGGGAGATAACAAAATTCTCAAGAAAATCGGCGAAGAATCGGCAGAAGTGGTCATGGCCTGCAAAGATAATGATGGCGATGCTATTGCTGCAGAAGTGGCCGATCTTTTTTATCATACCCTCGTCGCCCTCGCCTATCATCAAGTCCCCCTGCGAGATGTCTATAAAAAACTGCAAGACCGGCGCCGGTAATCAGTTATCAGTTATCAGTTATCAGTTATCAGATTTGAGTTTTAAGTGTTAAGTTTCCGATTCCTGACGACCGAATATTTGTGGTTTACGACTTAGTAATTATCGGTGCCACTCCTGCGGGGATAGAAGCGGCTTTGTTGGCTGTTCACCTCAAAAAAAGGGTGGCTTTAGTGCAACAGCCTTCTAGCGGCAATTTAGAGGCATCTGAGGACATTTTTAGCAAGGGGTGCAGCCAAATTATCCATCTCTATAAACTGCTGAATCATTGGCAAGAAACAGCCATTTATCCCCAATGGCAACGGTTGCGGGAATGGTTAGAGGAAGTAGATAAAAGTATTAATAAACATCATTCTTTGGCGAGATTAGCCACGGAAGGAATAGATGTGATCCCAGATGGGGGGGAATTTGTCCGGCTGCCGCGTTTAGGATTCGTGGTTAACGGTCGGCAATTGTTGGCTAAACACTATCTTATCGCTACTGGTTTTTATCCGCAAGTACCGAGAATTTTCGGCTTAGATGAGGTTAATTATTTTACTGCTCAGACCCTTTGGCAAGAGCCAAATTTAGACAATTTAGGACAACATTTAGCGATTATTGGCAACAGCAGCATGGCTGTGAGTTTGGCACAAATTCTCCGACGTTTAGGGAAAGAAATTAGCTTAATTATCGAGGATAATTATCTACTGCCGGATATTGATCGGGAAATCTCCCATTTAGTTACTGCCATTTTAGAAGCGGAAGGAATTAAGATTTTATCCGGCTATTGTCCTAGTCAAGTGAAAGCGATCGAGGGTCAAAAATGGTTACAATTAGGCAATCGTGTCATGGAAGTTGATGATATGATTTTTGCTGGTAATTATCAAGTCAATGAACAGGGATTAAATTTGTCCGGGGTGGGAGTTAAACTAGAGCAAGGATTAATTAGGGTTAATCGGCAATTACAAACCGATAATTCCCGCATTTACGCCCTAAATTTGCTCAGAAATAATTATCCAGATCCTACTTTAAATCACCGGGCCGCTTTTGGGTTAGTCAAGCATCTGCTCACGGGAGAAAAATTTAACTTTAATCCCGAGCAAATTCCCTCATTTATTGCTTTCGATCCTGCTATTGCTTGGGTGGGTTTAACTGGAAAAGCGGCCCAGGAGAGCTATGGTGAGGAGGTAAAGATGATCAACTATCCAATTAAAAATATAGTCCCACAGCAAATCTGGGGAGAAACCACGGGATTTTGTCAATTAATCTACCGACAAGATGGTAAAATACTGGGAGCGCAAATAGTCGGTAATCAAGCAGCGGAAATGATTAGTATTATCAGTTTAGCTTTACAAGAAAATTTAACCATACAATCCCTCAATAAAAATATTTATGCTTGGGGAAGTATGGGAGAGATTATCGGAGAAATGACGCAATTAATCCCCCCGAAAAAATCTTGGTTAACTTGGCTAAAACAATTATTTAGATAATTAGATCGAGAAGGAAGATTAAATTATGAAACCGAAGTTTATTGTCTTTGAAGGTATTGACGGATCGGGAACAAGTACCCAAGCAAAACTCTTACAAGAATATTTTTTAAAGCGAGGGGAAAAAGCAGTTTTAAGTCCGGAACCTTCCGAGGGAGTCATCGGTCGTTTGATTCGAGAAATAATGCAAACTAATCTTATTTCTATCCAAGATCAAAATAAATTTGACCGACAAATGGCCTATTTATTTGCAGCTGATCGCCATGATCACTTATATAATGATCACGATGGCGTTTTTCAACTTATTCAGCAAGAACAAACCCACGTTATCACTACTCGTTATTATTTTTCCTCCCTGGCCTACAATTGCAATAATCCCGAAGAATTTGCTTTTGTTCGGCAGTTAAATCAACATTTTCCCAATCCAGATTTAGTTATTTATATCGATGTTCTTCCCGATATTTCTCTAGCAAGAATTAAAAACAGAGCCATCACAGAAGTGTACGAAAAACAAGAAAAATTAATGAAAGTTCGTCAAATGTTTATCGAGATATTTAAAGAATATAAAGATAATTGTTTACAACTGGATGGCAGTGATACAATAGAAAACCTTCACCGAAATATTATTAATTATCTTGAACGATTAATTTAAATCCATGCTTAGTACAGAAACCACCCCTAAATTCACCTACCAACCCCACTATAAACCCAATCAATTAATCTGCGGTCACGGCCAAACAGCAATTATCACGGGATGGACAGTAAAACAGTCCCTTGCTAAACATTTAAATCCCGACCAATACGCGGTGATTGGTAATCTTTATAGTCCCACCAGAGGAATTAGTCCCCTGCTGAGAAACTTAATAGCAAATCCCCACGTTAGATACTTAGTTATTCTCAACGCGACTAAGGAAGATAAGAACTCCGGTAGCTGTCAATGTTTGCTAGATTTTTTTAGTCAAGGATTCCAGTTAGGAAAAAGTGACACAGGTAAAGAATGTTGGCTAATTAATTCTTCTACCACTGGATATATTGACAAAGAAATTGACCGAGAAATTCTCGAAAAATTACGTCAATCAATTCAATACCAACCAGTTAAATCCATCCCAGAAGCGATTGAAACTGTCAAAAATTATGCAGAACAATCTCCCTTACCAACTTGGGGAGAACCATTAACCTTTCCTATCTCAGAAAATCTTCCTTCTCTCCTACCCGGGACAAGATACGGTCATCGCATTGAAGGAAAAACTATTGCCGAAACTTGGGTAAAAATTCTCCAAAAGATTAAAACCACTGGCACAATTAGACCGACAGGATATGATGGTAAATGGCAAGAATTAATTGACCTAATGGCCGTTGTCACCGATGAACCCCCAGACTTTTATTTTCCTGAACCTAATTATTTGCCTATAGATAGAGCTTTTCTTACCGAATATATCGGACAAATTCTCGATGATTCTCCTATACACCAAGGAGTTAAATACACCTACGGTCAAAGATTGCGCTCTTGGTTTGGACGAGACCAAATTGAACAGGTTATTAATAAATTAATCTCAGAAATTGACGCAGCTAGTGCAGTTATGTCCCTTTGGGATGTGAAAGACCACGAAAAGGGAGGTAGTCCCTGTTTAAATCATATTTGGGTGCGAGTGGTGGAAAATGAATTGTCTCTCACCGCAATATTTAGAAGTAATGATATGTTTGCCGCTTGGCCAGCAAATGCCATGGGATTGCGTGCTTTACAGCAACATATTTGCCAAGAAATCAATCAACGCTCCCAGTATAATTTAACCTTGGGTCCATTAATTACTATTAGTCAATCGGCCCATATATACGATGATACTTGGGAGAATGTCGAACGATTAATCGCCACCCAGTACGATAAGATTGTCAATCAGCGCGACTTTTTTGACCCTAGCGGTAACTTTTTGATTTCTGTGGAAAAAGAACAAATTCTTGTCCAACAAACTACCCCCGGCAGTGGGGAAGTTGTCGCTTGTTATCAAGGCAAAAATCCCCTCAAATTAATCCGCGAGCTTGCCGCTACCAATCCCGCAATTATTCCCGAACATATCGGTTATCTGGGAATCGAGTTACAAAAGGCATACAATTGTCTCAAAAATAATCAGCTTTATATTCAAGACCAGTAGATAAGTGGGTATTATAAATTATGAATTATGAATTATGAATTGGGAATTGGGAAGTGGGGTGCATCTCATTAAAACTCAAATCTGATAACTGATAACTGATAACTGATTACTGATAACTGATTACTGATTACTGATTACTGATAACTGATAACTGATTACTGGTCTTTGTTTGCCGAACCGGCGCCGCGATATTTGAGAGATGAGGAGCGAATTGGGTTGGCCACCGTGGGATTATTGGTGATTTTAACCTCCGCACCCCGATATTTACCCCCTCGCTCCTTGACAGGAGCTTCGGCGACTGTTGGCTCGATATAGGTGGCACCACGATACTTTTTCTCGCCGGCGCTTTCCGGAGTGGGGACGGGGACATTCTTTTGCTCTTCTCGTCCTTGCCATAAAAAGGTGACGACAATCACAACTGTCAAGAGAATTAATAGCTGAATCTGCCAAGGAGCCAAAACCAGACTCAACACTAAACTAATTACCGTGGCGGCACTGGCCAGATAAGCGATCTCATCACTGGACTGCTGCCAGAAATAGGCAGCCAAGGCAGCGGTGAACAGTGGTAACAAAAACAAATAGGACATTCTGGGTACACCTTGTCATGCTAGTGAACCAATCTCCCTATATATTACCTCCCTAGCTTCGATCGGCGAAAAATATTAACTCAGCTTATACTTCATATAAGTTTTATTTTGTCAATTCTTCTTTACAATTCGTAAAAATATTGTTACATTTATTTACATGAACTAAAAGTTAAAGCAAAATAGCCAAGACAGCAAGCCGGTTCAGATTGTCTCGAAGAGTATAGGACAGAAGATGATTCCTTGAGTCCGAGACAACGGCAAAAAACTGGGCTGACTAGCTTAAAAAAGTTTTCGGGGTTTGGGTTTGCCCCATTGACAGATTTGCTTGAGTTCTCCTACATAACTTAGCGCTACCTCGGCTGGACACCGAGGTTTTTTATTTTGTTACAGCGTTTTCGACTAAGTCAAACGTAGATAAATTATGGCTATCTAAGAATTAATTGAGATTACCTACTTAATTAAAAATTAACTTCATTTTGATGTACAGAATCCAAATAAAACTTGATTACATCTTCTGGTGTACCCTGAGATTGCAACTGGCCTTTATTCAGCCAAATTGCTTGGTCACAGGACTCTTGAATTAAAGTCAAATCGTGGGAAACTACTAAAATAGTAGCGTTAGAATTCCAGAATTTTTTTAAACGTCGTTTACACTTATTTTTAAAACTTTCATCCCCGACGGAAAGGACTTCATCAAGAATAAGAATATCGGGGTGAACCTCCGTGGCGATCGCAAATCCTAAACGAGCCACCATCCCGGAAGAAAGAGATTTCACCGGCGCTCCCATATATTCTTCTAACTCAGCAAAGTCAAGGATGTCTTTGGTTTTTTCCTTCATTTCCTGACGAGAAAATCCCAGCATTACCCCATAGAGAATAATATTATCTTTTACCGGTAAATCTGGATCAAAACCCGCTCCTAATTCAATTAGAGAGGCAATTTGTCCCCTGACTCTCACCTGTCCTTTTGTCGGTTCCAGAATACCACAAATGACTTTTAAGAGAGTAGATTTTCCTGCGCCATTAGCTCCAATGATACCTAATTTTGCTCCAGAATTAATGACTAAATCTATATCATCTAGAACTAATTTTTTGGCCGGTTGACGATATTTACCTTCAAGAATAGAGAAGATTGTCCTTTTTAGATCGTAGGAGAATTCTTCTTGAGTACGTCTTTGGAGAGACACTTGATCGAGTCGAATTACTTCTGTCATTTATAATAAATCCATAAATAAATGTCGCCAGAGTCGGAAGCAAGTCCAACCAATTCCTAAGATGATGATCCCACCGAGTAGAGATTGAAAAATCAAACTAAAATCCGGTAATCCGGGGGAAAGGGACAATTGGCGAATGCTTTCGATTACCGGTAATAATGGGTTTAATAGGAGGAATGGTTGTACGGAAGGAGGAATAATTTCTGGGGGATAGAAAATCGGGCTGCTAATCCAAGCGACAAAACAAACAATTTCGTAAAAATAGGGTAAGTCTCTGAAGAAAACGTAGAGGGTACTGATAAAGAAACCCACTCCCGTGCAAACCAGAGAAAGACCGATCACGGGAAAAATCAGAGCAATTACATTAAGTAAACTTTGAGATTTCCAGAGAGTTACTATAGCCAAAAGGGGAAAGATACTAATAGCAAATTGAAAAATATTTGCCACTACCATGGAAACGGGAAAAATGCTAACCGGCAGACGAATTTTATTTAGAATACTGCCATTACCAACGATACTAGGTAAAGCTTGGTTAGTGGAAGCATTAAAAAAATTTATTACTACTAAACCAGTGAAAGCCGCTAGGACATAGTTAACTATAGAATTATCAAAATAAGAGGCGAAAACCGTGCCGAAAATTGCCGTGTATAGTGCAGTCATAATCAGGGGATTTAACAAGGACCAGTAAACCCCCAGAAAAGAACCCCGATAGCGTCCCTTGAGATTACGTTCCACTAAAACACTAAGCAACTCGTAATATCGCCGCGCTGTTGACCATCTAGTTTTTGTCTGGAGATCGGTCATAGGGATAATTGTCATCTCGTCAGTATTCAGTGCTCTATTCTAAACGATTACCGTCAATTTTGTCTATCGAGCGAAAGGGGACTCTAGTTTTTATCCAGTTCCCGACGACTTTCCCTCTCGGGAAAAAGTTCCCTCCCTGGGCCATTTATCTGACCCAAGAAGCTTAAAAACCGCTAAAAACTTCTTTTTTTAGGGTTGAACTCGGTTTTTAGGGATAGCCTCAGCTAATTGACCTAGACTCTAGCAGGTTTGCCAATAAAATAGACATCAGATAAGCTGTTCGTAATTTAAATTGCTTGTTGAGACGAGGCAAGAGGCAAGAGGCAAAAGACAACAGTAAAGCGATTGGGGGAGGTTCGGATAATCTAAGAATAAGCGGTTTAAATGCGTCTTAGCTTAAAAGTCAAGAAATGCCGATTTAAACACAGCTAATCTCAGAAAAACCAGAGTCAAAAACCGATAACTGAACAACTTCCTAACAGCCAAACCAAGAATTTAATCTAATTGATGTCCTGTCAGTTCCACAAAGATATCTTCGAGGTTGGAAGGGCGACACATTACTCCAGTTTTATCGCTCAAAGTGTCGAGATAGGCATTAGCATCAGCCACGGTGGGGAAGAATTTATAATCGATTTTATCGCCAACTTGTTTGATAACTAAACCCTCGCCATACTTACTACGAAAATCCGTTAGAGTTCCTAATTCGATTAATTTGCCCGCATCCATAATGCCAATTCTGCCCGGGTTTCCTGCGGCGTTATCCTGACAGAGAAATTCCACTTCTTCCATGTAGTGAGTGGTTAACAAAATCGTCATTCCTTGTCGATTTAAATCGCGAATTACTTCCCACAAACGACGACGATTTTGGGGATCTAAACCGACTGTCGGTTCATCGAGAAAGAGGATTTTTGGTTCGTGAAGAAGGGCGCGAGCAATCTGTAAACGTCGTTTCATTCCTCCGGAAAGAGTTTTGGCAAGGGCAGATTTTCGATCGCTTAAACTGACATAATCTAAATAGCGATCAATTAATTCCTGTCTCTGGGGATTGGGGATATGGTGCATCCGGCCGTGAAATTCCATATTTTCCCAGACGGTTAATTCCCCATCAACGCTAATCTGTTGTAAGACTACCCCAATATTTTTCTTCACCTGATCGCGGTATTTTTTCACATCATACCCCGCCACTTCGATTTCTCCTTGACTTGCTTCGGTTAGGGTGATAATCATGCGGATTGTCGTCGATTTTCCCGCACCGTTGGGACCGAGTAAACCAAAGATTTCCCCTTTTTCGATGGCAAAGGAAAGCTCGTTAACTACTGGGAGATTGTTATAGATTTTAGAAACGCGATCGAGAGCAATAGCGGCGGTCATAGTTACAAAAGTTAATATTCCAGCTATGGATTAGTGTAACCGAATTAGCCCAACTCGACTCCGATTTTATCTTTCCCTCCCGCACTCACCATATCGACTTTGGTTTGAGATCCTGACAATCAGATTAGAATACGGATAAAAAATTTTGACTTTGCTGGTATCAGATGCGAGTTTTGCTGCCGATTCTCTGTTTATGTCTAGGAATAGGGGAATTTTTGCTCAATCCCCCGATTAGTCTGGGCAATTCCCTTCCCGCAACCACGGTAACTCGAACGGAAACCCGTTTGCTGCTGAATTTAAAAAAAAGACGGGTTTTTGTTTACCAAGGACAGAAAATAATCGCTTCTTACCCAGTGGCGATCGGTCGTCGGGGTTGGGAAACCCCCACGGGACAATTTAGGGTGATTCAGATGGTGCGGGAACCAGTCTGGCAACATCCTTTCACCGGGCAACTGGTGCCATCGGGAAAAAACAACCCTTTAGGAGCGCGTTGGATTGGATTTTGGACTGATGGCGCGAATTTTATCGGTTTTCACGGTACACCCCAAGAAAATCTCATCGGCCGGGCCGTCTCCCACGGTTGCGTTAGGATGCGCGATCGAGATATAAAGGCTTTATTTGAAAAGGTACAAATCGGCACTTCAGTGATAGTAATCGCTCAATAAGTAGGGTCTGCTGAAAAAGTTTGTTGGTGAGGTTAGGAGTCGGTCGTCGGTCGTCAGTCCTGATGAAAAAATTTTCACCCCCACAGATGAAAGAGTTTCCTTCCCTACACCCCACACCCCACACCCTACACCCTCTTTTAAGTCAGGCGTAATTTAGATAGTCAACAGTTTAAAATGAGAGAAACTAAGCCAAGAGGATAAGCGGTGAATATTATTGAACTAATCGGGATCGTGGCGGGAATATTAACCACTGTCTCCTTTTTACCCCAAGTGATTAAAACTTGGCGTTATCGTTCGGCTAAGGACTTGTCCTTAACTATGTTTATTTGCTTTTGTCTGGGGGTTTTTCTTTGGCTCATCTACGGCCTTTATATGAACAGTAAACCGATTATTATTGCTAATTTTGTTACTTTTATCTTAGCGGGGACAATTCTCTATTTTAAGATTAAATATGATTAAAATAACTGACAATCCCTTGCGGCCTTATTGGCTCACGTCATGACAATTTTACAATTTATCCCCACATCTAGGGGCGCGGATAGGATTTTTAGGTTAATTTATTGTTAAGATGATCATCTTTGACCATTGAGACCAAATTTGGGGTCAAGAAACATGAGCGATCGCATCGAGTGGATTAATGCCCTATCAACCCGTCCCTCCCTAGAAGCGGCGGTGACGGAGGTAGTGGAAAAAGTGACAGATAAGTTAGTTGGATCGGCAGATTTAGCCATAATTTTTATTTCTTCTGCCTATGCCAGCGACTATCCCCGTTTAGTTCCCTTAATCTTGGATAAACTCCCCGTTCCTGTGCTGATCGGCTGCGGTGGGGCGGGGATTGTCGGCATGGGTGAGAGGGAAAAAGCGCGAGAAATCGAAGCGAGTCCAGCTTTAAGTCTCACCGTCGCCCATTTGCCCGATGTGGAAGTGCAGCCCTTCTATATCGAAGCGGCGGAAATGCCCGATCTCGACAGTTCCCCCTCTAGTTGGACAGAATTATTAGGGGTAGAAGCGGCCAAAAATCCCCAATTTATCCTTTTAGCCGATCCTTTTTCCAGTCGCATCAATGATTTGTTAGAGGGTTTAGATTTTGCCTACCCCAGTTCGGCCAAAATCGGCGGTTTAGTCAGTGGTGGCATGATCGAACGTTCTGGGGGTCTATTCTACCACGATCAACAAAAACCCCGTAATAGCTATCTCTATCGTCAGGGAACCGTAGGAATCGCCCTTTCTGGCCATATTATCGTCGAAACTATCGTCGCCCAGGGTTGTCGTCCCATCGGACCGATTTATCAGGTGAGTGAGGGAGAACGCAATATTATCATCTCCATGACCAGCAAAGAAGCTGATGGGACTCCGCAACCACCTTTAAATCTACTGCGGGATTTAATTGCCTCCTTGAGGGAAAAAGACCGTGAATTAGCGCAACACTCCCTTTTTATCGGTATTGCTAGGGATGAGTTTAAAATGCAGTTGCGGCCCGGGGATTTCTTAATTCGCAATCTTTTGGGAGTAGATCCTCGCCAAGGTGCGATCGCAATTGGCGATCGAGTTCGTCCGGGGCAGCGGGTACAATTTCACCTGCGCGATGCCGAGACTTCCGCCCTAGATTTAGAATTACTTTTGCAAGCTTTTCCCCAAGAAAAACTCGCTAGTTCAGAGGTACTAGGTGCTTTAATCTTTTCCTGTCTCGGTCGCGGGGAAAATCTCTACGAAAAACCGGACTTTGATTCGGGTCTTTTTCAGCGTTATTTCGCCAATGTTCCCCTCGCCGGTTTCTTTTGCAACGGAGAAATCGGGCCGGTGGCCGGTCGCACTTTTTTACACGGTTATACCTCGGCTTTTGCCCTCTTTCGTCAGGGAATTTAACGCTATACTAAATAGCTAGTACACTAGGGAGTAGAACGATGGTAAAAGCGATATCTTTCTCTGACTCGGAGATTATCTATCCCGATAGTGACGGTAAACCGATGGCCGATAATACCAAACAATTTCGCTGGATTGTGATGATCAAGGAAAATCTCGAATGTTTATTCGCAGAGAATGACCATGTGTTTATCGCCGGCGATCTGTTGTGGTATCCCGTCGAGGGGGATAATAAAACCTGTCAAGCGCTGGATGCTATGGTGGTGTTTGGCAGACCCAAGGGCGATCGAGGTTCCTATAAGCAATGGTTAGAGAACCAGATTGCGCCGCAGGTAGTCTTTGAAATTCTCTCTCCGGGCAACACTAAAGCGGAAATGCGCCGAAAATGGCAATTTTATCAGCGTTTTGGCGTAGAAGAATATTATCTCTACGATCCCGATGCTAATTATCTACAGGGTTGGTGGCGCAGGGGTGATCAATTGGAGATGATTCCTGCGCTCGATAATTGGCAGAGTCCGCTTCTACAGATTCGTTTTCAACTGGAGAGTCCCCAGTTAGCTATTTTTTATCCCGATGGCTCCCGGTTTTTGACCACCCTAGAAATCAAGCAAAAGGCTGAATTAGCCGAACAGCAAGCCCAACAGGAACGCCAACGGGCCCGGGAAGCTGAGGCAAAATTAGCCCGCTTAGAGGCGCAATTACGGGCCCTGGGGATTAATCTAGAGGAAAGCTAACGAGAGGCGGGAAGGACGGGATTTAACCACTGGAGAATCTCATCTTTGAGACGGGAATTATCCCGGGCAAGTCCCTGTTTTAACCATTGGCCGATCGCATCGAGGGGAGTAAATACTTCTCCGGTTTGCCAACTGACATCTTGACTCAAGGGAGTGAGATGATTACCCGGGAGAGTTCGCAGGGCAATTAAATCATTAAAGCGTTTTTTTAGCAGGGGATTTAATACCAGAGATTGATCGATCGTGTCGTCTTGAAAACGGATTAAAAGATTGCGACGAATGGCATAATCTTGGAAAATTAACTCGTTTGTTTCTTCGGGGGAAGGGGTAAATTCGAGGTTAAAAGTGGTGTCAATTTGTAAAGGTTCGATAAAGGGAATAGCCCGACGAATGGGATAATTATTAAAGGAAATGAGGATATTTCCTTCCCGCTCCACTTCGTAGAGACTACCGATTAATAAATGCAGTTTACACCCCATACTGTGACCCAATCCGTAGATGGGGAGATAACCTTGGGACAGACTATGATTCCAGCGCAGACGTTCAATAATATTATCAAAACGGTTTAAAACTGTGCGGGCGATCGATTTATGATCGAGGGTATTAACAAAGGGAGTCGCAACAATAGCGTATCCTGAATTACCAAGGCTTTCTAATAACCAACGATAGGTAATATTCGGGGCCGCCGCCACAAATGCCCCCCCTAAAAAGTGAATGATACCCCGGGGACGACGAGGGAGAAAAACCCAATTACCTGCTATTTCTTGCCAATTCATAATTAGTTATCAGTTAATTAATAACTTAGTCACTCACTAAATAAATACCACTTCATATTATACTAAATCTTGTTTAAAAGGGATAGGAGATTAGCCAGAGATTAGCACGGCCCGATAAGAATAACTGCTTACCCAAGTTATAAAAAATCGGTAGGAATAGTTCTAGTCCAGTTTTTTCTTAATAAAAGCCACTAATTGAGACATTTGTTTCTTGATAGTTTCCATTTCTGTTTGCATTTGGGCAATTTGGGTATGGAGAGTCTGAATATCGGTGCTATAATCCCCAGTGATTTTCTCTAGTTTCTGGCTAGAAACTTTTGGTTTGGGAGAATACTGTTTTGCCTTGGCTATCGCTTCTTTAATCGCTTGTAGCAATTGTTTTTGGTCGAAAGGCTTCTCAATAAAGGCAAAATGCTGGAAAGGTTCGGGGATTTTCTCTACTACCTCCTCTTTCCTTCCCGACATCAACACTAGGGGGATACTTTTGAGATTATCTTCGCTTTGGATTTGCTGAAACACCTCCCAACCGCTCATTTTCGGGAGAAGGAAGTCCAAAATAATCAAATTCGGGTTTTTGGTACGGATGAGATTATAACCCTCTAATCCGTCTTTAGCTTCGAGGAATTCAAAGTTACCCTCTGGTAACATATCGCGAATGTGCATCCTGATCACTTTACTGTCATCGATAACGAGAATTTTATGATTTGACACGATAGACACCTTAGAAAAGAGACAATAGATCAGCTCGATGCTCCGAAGGGGTATTGAGGAAAACTGTCGGGATAGGCATTGAGGATTCCCAAAAAACCCTTAGAAACTAAGATACACCATAAAGAAAAAACCTCGGTTAATGTCCGAGGCTGCTGTTGTAGGAGAACTCAATGCAAAACAAAAGGAAGATACCAAAACCAAAGAGGTTTTTATCGGTAAATCACCTTTGTTGTCCTATTGTAACCCCTGTTTAAGCGTATCGGGATGAAGTAGCACTTTTTAGGGCTAAATAACCTAAACCGAGACATAAAAGCGCATTTACGCCCAAAAATGCCTGAGCGATCGTACCAGAACCTAACCAGATCAGAGTAGGATGGATAACAGCACTGATACCTAAAGTCACCGCCATGGCTAAAGTTACCCCCACTGCTAACCATTTGGCTTGGGGATGACTCAAAAGCAGAGCAATCAGGACAAAGGGCAGGATAAAACTAGCAAAAAGCGGATTAAGGGCAGAACTTCCCTGAATAACGCCTCCTAGGTCGGAAAGAGAACTCCCCATCACTCGGAAAGGCCATTGGGGTAAATCGAAGATATAAAGACCTCTGAGGAAAAATAAGCCAGAACTGCCAAAAATTAGACCAGCATTCAAAAATCCGTTCCAGGAGAAGGGAAAATAACTTCTCAGCCACCAAGCAAGAAGATAAGAACCCAAAACCATAGCCATTTTGGGCAAAACCGCCACCGCGCCGCCATCAATCCAGAAACGGGGATTGAGATAACCGTTATCGCGCAACCAACGCCAAAAATCCCGGAAAGTAATCTGTCCTTTCAGGGCCAATTGTAGGGCATTGCCCGCGTCTAATTGTCCGGCCCCAAAATGATTAAAGGGATCATCATTGATCTTACGGGCCGACTGTTGCAAAACCTCTAAAACTGCATTGGGTTCTTTAATTCCCGCAGCCTTGATTAAAGCTACCACGCCGGCAACGTGAGGGGCTGCCATGCTGGTTCCCTGAAAACCGAGGAACGCCGGTTCCCCTCCCTTAGCCGGATCGATGGTTTCTTGGATAATTTTACCCGTATCGGAGCCGCCTGGGGCAGCAATATCGATTCCGGCCCCGAAATTAGAATAGGGGGCTTTATTTCCAGAGGCATCTACCGCAGAAACGCCGATAACGTGCGGAAAACGCGCGGGATAGGCGGCGGAATTATCATCGGCATTACCGGCAGCGGCGACGATTACCACACCTTTACTATAGGCATATTCGATCGCCTCTTTCATTACTTGGGTTTCGCCTCCACCCCCTAAACTCATATTGATGACATCGGCTTTATTATCGACGGCAAAACGGATCGCTTCGGCAATATCTCCCACGGTTCCCCCACCCGTCCCGGAAAGCACCTTGAGGGGCATAATTTTGGCTTTGTAGGCGATGCCGGCCACCCCGTAGTTATTATTGGTCGATTGGGCAATTGTTCCCGCTACATGGGTTCCGTGACCGTTATCGTCCTCGGCATTGCCGCGATCGTTGACGAAGTCGTAGCCTTCGACAAACTCGGTTTCTCGCAGATCGGGAACTATTGATACACCTGTATCAATAACGGCGACGGTGATCCCTTCACCGTGATTTTCTTCCCAAGCGCGTTCGATGTTAATTCCCCTCAGGTTCCACTGTTTGCTATAGTCGGGGTCGTTGGGGGCGATAAAAGCATGATAAATATAATCGGCTTCGATCGATTCGGTGTATTTTTTTAGGTCGGAATTGCGGAGAGTTTTCAGGAGTTTGCTATCTCCATCAACAGTGTAAAGATGTTCATCAATGGAAAAGATACTATTTAAACTGGTGGGTTTTCCCGCTTTTTTGTTGATAGCATTTAACTGCTCATCGAGGACGCTGACGGGTATATCGTCTTTAAAGTCGATTAAAATTGATTGATATTCGCCCCGATTTGCTAATCCGGTAAAGTTAAAAATAGCAAATCCTAGACCGATAATAAATAGGGTTAACAATAAAATTTTTTTCATAGATTTCCTAAGAATTGATCATTACCAGCTAAGGTTTTTGTAGTTTTGATGAGAAAAGCTTATCGAAGTTCCCCTATTTTTGTCTCGGTTAAAGATAGAACTAACCGGTTACAAAAAAGTCACCTGTTGTTTATTTTAAGCTCGATCGCCGATCGCTGTTAATTCCCGACTGGCAAAAATAGCTTCGTAGTGGCGATAATGTTTAAATTCGAGGAGATTATAGAAAGGATCCTCCAGGAAAAAGGTTTTATGTTCGGTTATCTCCCCAGTAAAGCGAGTTTTTGGTTCGAGATAAAATTTTAGTTGATTGACTCGTGCTTTTTCGAGAAGATTGTCCCAATCGCTGGCATCCGGCAGAATTAGACCAAAATGGCGAGGATAAATGCTATTTTGGGGAGTAAGAGGCATTTCGGTGACGTGAGCGACTACCTGATGACCGGAGAAATTTAAGATTATCGCTTTCTCGGTTTCCCTTCCTGCTAAACAACCTAAACCATCACAGTAAAAGCTTTTAGCGGTGGACACATCGGTGATCGGAATAGCGAGATGAAAAATTGCAGGTTGATTCATGGCGATCGAGTTTATCCGCGCTCTACTAGGTTCCATTGTAGCGATCGAGGGGCAACTGTTACAGGAATTTTTTCTTGAAATTGGCCATTACCTAGGATTGGCCGAATAAATCTCAAGACATCAAAAAGTGCTGGCCTTTGCAGTAATCGGGTGGGGAAATTTTAGGCACTTTTTCCCTGAAAATTAGGTAATTGACCACCTCAAAATCGGTAAAACCCCACACCCCACACCCTACCTAAAGACTTTGTGCGATTCTAAAACCAGCGTGTTGATAAAAATTCCGGCGAAACCAATTGCGATAGTAGGGTAGGATTTCTGTACCGTTAGTCACCCAAGCTCCTCCTAACATCATTTTATGTTGACTATTAAAAAAAGGAGTGGAATTGTCAGCATAGAGGTAATGGGGTTGAAAGTCAGTTAAGGGATTAAAATCATCTTCTAGCCATTCCCAGACGTTACCGCGTAAATCATAAATTTCTGATTTATTACCAGCATTTTTTAACATTCCCACGGGAGTGGGAGAACAGAATTTTAAATTGAGGTTATAGTCATCAAAGTTATCGTTTTCTAGGGTATAACATCGATTTTTTTGACTGCCATAGGTGACTAAATTCCACTCAGCTTCCGTCATTAAACGTATTCCTTGACCTTGAAAACAACAGTAGGCGATCGCTTCATAATAGTTAACTTCTACTGGCCAATCAAGAGGTAAATCGAGAGCATCAAACATGGCTCGATATTGATAATTTCCTCCCTCATCTACCAGCCAAAATTTAGGATATTTGACTCGATAATGATTTTTCCATTGCCAAGCTTCCTCATCCCAATAACTGGGATTTTCGTAGCCACCATTATCGACAAATTCTTTAAATTCTCCGTTGGTAATCATATATTTACTCACCAGAAAATTGTTAACTTGAACTTGCCGATAACCATACTCGTTGTCCCAACCATAAACAGGAGAATCCTGGGGTTTACCAATTTCTACTATTCCCCCAGAAACCTCTACCATTTGATTAGGATAAGCTTGACCAAAAGAAGGGGCATAATGCCAACCGGAAGGACGTTGCAGACAATCTAAGGGCAGTTGTCTGAGTAACATTGAAGATGTTTCAAAGTGAACACGCTGATGCTCAATTCCCATCATTAATGACCAGAGAGAATGCTGCGGATGAATAGGAAGATTAAGGGGTACATTTTTAATTATTTCGACCACAATTTCATAGACTTGTTGACGATATTCCCAAACCTTCGCCACCCCGGGCCACTGAATATGGGCGATAGCGGAGTTTAATTCTGCGGGAGTTGCTGGATCTACTCCCACTCCAAACAATAATTCGTAGTCAGGATTAGGGCTTTTTTTTAATAGGTTAACCAGCTGCAATTTATTAAGATAAAAAGCGGCAGCATGACCTAAATAAAAAATGAGGGGATTTCTTAAATCATCAGGGTTACAATAAAAAGCTTCTTCTTTGATGATGCTTTTTAACAGCAGATCTTCTAATTGCCAAGCATTTTCAAAATAGTCCAGTATATTTTCTCGACTACAGTTACTTAGAGAGATAGGAGCCTGTGCTTGAATCTTTTCCATGTTTTTGTGCCTCTATTACTGATGATAATTTTTTCGTTAATTACAGGGATAACTGACAGAGAATTAACCCAAATAAATTTTCAGGATCGGTGAAAACATTGAGCGGTTTTAATCCCTTTGACTCTAGGTCTTTTTGCATAGTTTCTAGGTTGAATTTACGCGAAATTTCCGTTAAAATACTTTCCGACGCTTGAAAATTAACTGTTAAGTCGAGTTTTTTGAGATGAACCTGGTGAGTTTTTTGACAAATTAAATACATTTCAATTTGGGATTTATCTTGATTATAGATAGCTTGATGACTAAATAAATCAAGGTTAAAATCAGCTTGAAAACGCCAATTTAAATGGGAAAGCATATTTAAATTAAAAGCGGCCGTCACCCCTTGAGCATCATTATAAGCTGCTTCTAAAATTGCCACCGGTTTTTGCAGATCAATCCCTAATAAAAAATAATCTCCAGCTTTTAGGACAGTGGCAATTTTTTCTAAGAATTTATCACATTCAGCCGCAGAAAAATTACCGATAGAACTTCCCAAGAAAAAAATCATTCTGGTATTATCGGAAGCATTTTGATAATAAGCTAAGGCCTGTTCATAGGTTCCAATTAACCCCTGAATGGGTAAATTAGGATATTCTTTTTGTAATTCTATGGCACTAGCTTTGAGAATAGTTTCACTAACATCGATAGGTACATATTTAGAGGATTTTTGCTGTTGATAATAAGCGTCCAATAACAGACGAGTTTTAGTGGAACTACCACTGCCTAATTCTATCAATTCGCAGGATCCTGTATAGGCGACAATTTCTTGGGCATATTCTTGGAGAATAGCCGCTTCTGTCCTAGTGGGATAGTATTCTGGCAATTGACAGATTTCTTCAAAAAGTTGGGAACCTTGCCGATCATAAAAATATTTAGATGGTAAACTTTTGGGGTTTTTAGTTAATCCTTCAATCACATCTTTGCCATCATCTTTAACTATATTTTGTCCCGTAGCAGCGGTGGCTAAATACTCAATTTGTAACAGTTCTTGGTTAGATTGTTTAAGTTGCATAGATTCTCCAGATTATTCTCCAGTTTTTTGATTGTTCTCGATCGATACCGAGGATGAAATCCACTTTGACAGCTTGAATGCTGGCAGGGATTATCGTTCCCTGGTAATCTTACCACTAAAATGCCGCAAAATTTCTCTCTTGTCTAGATAGACAAAGTTTCTGGATACTCAATAAAAGCTGTTAAATTGATCGCCAGTAAGCTGATGCTATTCAAGTAAAATTACTGGTTTAATTAATCAGTAAAGACTGCATTTCCTCTAAAGTAAGATTTTCTTGAATATAGCGAGGATTAAGGGGATGATAGGGACTAGCAAGACGATCTATCTTAATAATTGTCGCGATTTCAGGAATGAGCGGAATATCGGGATCGTAGGGGGTGCTGCGGGTAAGGGAACTAGAAAAACCCTTAAAAATAGAGATTTCTTCTTCCTCCCCATCCACAGCAATAGTCACCAATAAAACCTCCTGGGGATTTTTGAGGGTGTATTGTTCGAGTTGTTGACCAATATTCATAGAAAAATGGCTAATCATCGATAGCTAAAAACTTACTGTTGTAAAGCTGAACGTCCCTGTTTGCCAAGGCGAATAAGAAGAAAATGGGCAAAATAGAGAGTATAAAAAGAGAGACCAACTAAACCAAAAAAGCCCAAAACATTAGCAGTAGCTTCTGAATGAAAAATCTCGCGAAACTGCCAGGGTGCTTCCTGCCAAACCTGACAATAGGGAGAATTTAGCAATTCCCCTGACATAGCACAGGAAAGAAAAGGTAAGGTAGAAATTGCACCCAAAGGAGAATAGATAGTTACTGCCCAACGCCAAGCAGTAGTGACAAATTTAATCGGACTAGCGGGTAAATCTTTAATTTCATCGTTAATATCCACCCAAAACCAGAGAGAAATCGGGATTAAAATCTTAGCTAAAAAACTGGTGACAAAACCAATCGGCCAGGAAGCAATCATTAAATATACGGTAATTAACAAAAGACTAGCCACTCGCCAATAGATAATCAACAATTTTTGTAATGATTCGATTTTTGCAAATAAAGACCAAATTAACAAAATTACCGGAATAATCACCGTAAATAGGACGGCTAAACGATAATCTATCCAAACGAGAGGACGAAACCAAAGTTGATTCATAAACTATTTAGACATAATTACACTGTCACCATTTTACTGTCTTCCGGTGCGGGAGCCAAAATCGGCCACAGCTTGACCAACAAACAAAAAAACGAGGGGCGATCTCTTTATAGCTGAGATCGCCCTAAAGCTAGGATTCTACTGTGAGGAGAGAAAAAACCGCTGCCCGACTCCATTAATCGTCATAAACGCGACACTCGGCGGCATCGGGATTATCATCACAATACTTTTCGAAGTAGGTTTTTTGGGGGTGGTCTTGACGTTGGTGAGCTGCTTCTGCTTGTAATTCTTCCACCGCATCCCAAGCGGCGGCGCATTCGCCAGAGGTGGCACCTTCCGTACTACAGACGGTTCTGGCGTTTTCTAGCTCTTCTTGAATTTTATCTTGGATATTGCTCATGATTCCTCTGGAATTGATCTATTGACACTCTAACAATTATACAGCCACGTTCTCAAACCACAGGATCGGTTATCCCACTCGATCGCCCTTCCTGTGCTATTGAGCCGATCCTAGCGCAGGGGAATTTAAGATCAAGATTTCCTGACTAGGCCAATTTTTAGCCCAGATTTCGCACTGGAGAAACGCCACAGGGATTTCTCCCCAGGATAGACAGCGAGCAGAAGCATATATCGACTTATTTAGGGTTTGCTGAATAAATCTAAAAACCTTGTTGGGTAAAACTTTTAGACTTTTTGTCAATCAAAAAGTACCAGGTATGGGAGTGATCAGGGGGAAAATTCCGGGACTTTTTCCCTAAAAATTAGGTAATTGGCCACCTCAAAACCGGTAAAACCCCACACCCCACACCCCACACCCCACACCCTGCCCCCACCGAAAAACTTTTTCAGCAGACCCTATTTAGGCCGTCTTACCAGTCTCGATGCTCCCTTAGACAGGGTGGCGCAGATCGAATAAGTTATTCTAGGGACTAGGGGAAAAAGACTGTTTTGCTGGCAATAGTCAGCATTCCTGTCACCAAAATGTAACTTTGGCATCTAAGGCCTTAATATCCCCTTTAATTTCTCCTAAACTGTTTTCGATCGCCTTCTGTCCATTTTCTAGGTTTGTCAGTCGGGACTCGATCGCTGTCAGTCGGGATTCGATCGCTTTCTGTCCGCTAACGATTAAATCTTCTAACCTTTTCAGATCATTCTCGGTAACTGCTGTCATCAGTGACAATCCTCTTAAAGTTGAATTTTTCCCAGTCTCCTATCAATACTCTATCAATATTTTCTCGGTCGAGCATTTCTACTCTAGAATAAAAGATATTGCAATCCCTGTTAGGGAATTTATTAGAAACTTGAGGTATGTAAATGTGACATAATCACAGTTTCGCATTTAACCTTCATAAGATGGAATATGAATATCATTGACGCTTTAAATCTCAAAAACCCCCAAGATTACCCTTCTAGAGAAGCTTATCAGCAAGACGTTGTCAAAGCGGTACAGGTATTGATGCGTCTAGGTATTATGGATAGTCCCTCGGCCGATTTAACCGCTTCCCTAGACTCTATCCTTGAGAAATTACAAGAGGATGAACTGACTATCTACGGTAGAAAACGCAGTAAACAGGAAATTATCGCCGATTTAAAGCAAGTTAATAGTGAAATTGCCGAACTCGATCGAGAAATAGCCGACTTAGAATGGCAAATTGCGCTCAAAAAAGCTGAAATAGCCGTTAATGAAGCATCTTAGGGTTTTTTATCTTGATTCTGGTTCGTTTTCTCCAAACTGAGCGCAATAATCATCCGCACTAATAAACTTCATCGTGAGTCCCAATTGACTCCAAAAGAATTGCCTGTTTCTGCTCATATTCAACGAATTTAAAGACAATTCTTAAATCATAGCCCACACTACAAGCATAAGAGTCTTTAAGCTCCCCTTTTAATTTGTGTGTTCTTAATCGAGGTTGAAATGGATCTACGGATAATAAAGCTAAAGTTTCTTGGATATTTTGAGCTAAAAAAGCCTGTTTTTTCACAATTTTTCGAGCATTTCTAATAAATATATTGGAGCGTAATAAAACAAAATTCACGAAAGAATTTCCTCCATGATTTGTTCAGGTGTCAGGGGTTGACATTGACCTTGTGCAAATTCTTGTTGAGCTTCTTGAACATCTCTAAACAACTCTGTTCTTTTTTGATCTCGAAGACGATTCTGTAAAATATGAATGAGATTTTCTTGATCTTCAAGGGGAAGTTGCTCGGCTGCTTCTAAAATCTCTGCAAAGGTTGTTTGTATTGCCATTTTCTTAAGGGGCGATCGATTAAACTATCTAGAATTTACAATCAAGGCTAAAAATGATGTTGGGTTTCGTTCCGAGTACCCCACCTAAGAGATTGGTGATCGCACTAAGTTAAATTAGGTCGAGGTCTATTGGATTGATTGCTCAACTTCAACAATATCAAAATCTGGAGCCACATAATAATTTATGTATCCAGGCTTAACATCAAACCAAACAGATAAAGTTAAAATTTGTTTCCCATTGGGAGAAATAAAGGGAGCACTACATAATCTGTTTCCACAAATAATTTCTGGCCAACCTGGTACATAATCTGGAACAACACTTGGTTTTGGCTTCCAACCTAAATTGAGGATTTCTTGACGATATTCACCATAGGGAGATAAACCCTTAGTGGGAACTAGCTGTGCCTTAACCGCCTCTCCCCACAAGAAAACCCCAAAAAATAATATCCCGATATTTAACTTGATACTCATTATCCTTATTCAGCGAGAGTTACCGCATAACCATTTATTATATCGACATTTTTTGTCTAGTCAACCCAGAGAACAAAAAAAACAGAAACTTGACCTATATTCACTGGGTAGAGAATTTTATCTAGAAACATTCCCGACATTTCCGAGAATGGCCAAGGGTTACTGATTTTTTTCTTAACCACAAAGAGACAAAGGACACAAAGAGAGGGAGTAAGGGATTTCCACCACTCTAAGAGCGCCAAGAGAGCCGAATCATCTAAGGACTAATATGAATTTGACTGAGAATATAACGCAAGCGATCATAATCATCTTTAAGTAAAACACTTAACTGTCTGCCCACATTCACTAACCATTGTCGATCGGCTTGACGCAATTGATACATCTGACGGATAGAAGCAGCTGCCAAAGCTTCCACGGGAGTATTCTTGACCTGTAATAAAATTCGTAAAAAGTCTAATTGTTCACTAAAATAAACCACTTCTAACGACTCACATTGATAAACGGCCTGATGAATTTGTGGAGGACGGGGAGGAATATATTGATAGATATAACCTCGCCCGGCACCATTGCCATTAAATTGTCCGGGTAAGGTTTCAAAACCGACAATAGTTGCCCGAAATTCCGTTTTTAACATAGCGAAAATCTGCGGCTGTTGTTCCCGCAATTCAGCCAAAGATAACCCCAAAGCTCTAGCGCGATGTACCGAATCGATGGGTGCAGTGGTGGCAAAGGTGACAATCCCAAAAATTTTATTACCCGTTTCTTCATCGTAGGCTTTTACCCAACTACCAAAAGCGGGCATAAAAGGAAAGTTTAACTCCTCTGGTTCCAAACATTGCGCTAAAAACTCGGTCGTCGTCGTCTCGATAACTTCGGCGATATGATCGGGATGGCGGTTATCCGTGGCCAATTGCGGTAAGGGTGGACGCATGGTTATTTTTTGCCTTTAGCCGGGGCAATAATTACTTCTTCTAATTCCGAGAGATTAAAGGTGACTAACTTATCCCAGTTACCCCCCTCAAAAAGAACGGCCACTTTCCCATCGCTTAAACGCTGGGCTAAACCTTCAAATTTATAGTAGGTATCATCGGGATTGGTGACTCGAACGGTACTACCTGGCAAAATCATAGGATTGACGACGAAATTATAATTACTGTCTCTTAGCTTATCAAAAATTAGTTATCAGGGGGTCGGTCGTCGATACCAAACTAGGCTACACTCTATAGGAGAAACCCGATGAATAACTTGATTATTTCGGAAAAATATGGCTAAAAAGCTCGATTTTGTTATTCCCGCCATCGGTGGAGTCACAGGAGCCAATTTATCTGCTTGTCTGGGAAATATCGGCTTAGTCGGCGGATTTGGCGGTATAAGCGTCGGTTTAGTGGGAATGACGGGGATTGGCATCCTGACAAGTTCGGCAATTTATGCCAGTCTGCAAGGACTAGAAACAAACGATCACAATGTCGGGTTAGCTTTGGGAATAGGAAGCCTTGGCGGAATCGGTATCTACTCTACCTTTGGGGGTGTGGGAGTCGCGGTTAAAGGTACAGCTTTCGCTGTTGGTGCCGGTTCTATGGCGATCGCTGGCGGCCTAGTCGGGTTAGGAATCTACGGAGTGATGAAAATGTTATCCCCCACCTACTCCAACAATAATTTTTATGGCAATCTAGAATTTTTTGATCGCATTACTAGAGAGTACGAAGAAGCTTTATTTTGGCAAGAAGTTACGCGAAAATATAAAAATCTAGAGGCAGAACTACAGGGACTTTTAGAAGAAGTATCTGTTCAGGAAAATCAACAGTTAGATTCTACAGAAGTTACTATTCCAGAGCGTTTATCTTGGCAGTGTTTCCAAACTCTTAAAGGTCATCAGAAAAATATTGGGGCGCTCGATATTAGCCCTGATGGTAAAATTATCGCTAGTGCGGGAGAAGATCAAACCATAAAACTTTGGCAGCGAGAAACGGGTAAATTAATTTATTCCTTTGTGGGAGTTAATGAACCGATCCAAACTCTGGCGATAAGTCCTAACGGTAAATCGATTATTGCTGGTGGATTGGATGGCAGAATTAGTCAGTGGCAATTAGACACTAAGCAGTATAAAAGTAGTTTTTTCGCTCGTGTGAATGCTCCCGATAGCCACGATGGTGTAATTTTACAATTAGCTTTTGCTGCCAATGAAAGATTTATTGTTAGTGCTAGTAACGACAAAACTCTGCGAATCTGGGGTTATTATACAGGAGAATTAAAGCGAACTTTAATCGGTCATGAGGAGGCAGTTAATACCTGTGCTATTAGTCCCGATAGCCAAATTATTGCTAGTGGTAGTGATGATAAAACTATTAAATTATGGCGATTTGATCATAGTTATGCTTATCAAACTTTTATCGGTGACAGGGCAGCCGTTAACAGTTTAGCTTTTAGTAATGATGGTCAATATCTAATTAGTGGCGGTAGTGATAAAACGATTAAAATCTGGGATATAAAGACAGGAGAAATTATTAAAAGTTGGCAGGCACACGAGCAGGCAATTATTAGTATTGCTATTAATCCTCATCGCCATCTAATTGCTAGTGCTTCCCGAACAGAAATTAAAATTTGGCAAGGACAAACAGGAGAATTAATTAAAGTTTTACGGGGAACTGCTCCCTTAAAATTTAGTCCTGACGGTCAATTTTTAATTACAGGTAGTTATGGACATAAGGTAAAAATATGGTCAGAAATGTTAGGAGAATTAGAAATATTGCCCTCCGATTCCGAGGACTGGTGGGAGGTTTTAGAAATTTCTAAGAATGCCAGTTTTTCAGAAGTTAAACAAAGATATTATCAGCTTGCTCGTCAGTATCACCCCGATCACAATTCCTCCGCCATGGCAATTAAAATTATGCAAAAAATTAATCGAGCTTACGAGCGGTTTTTATTTTCTATCTCGCAACAGTAAAATTGTGAGCGTAGGTTCAAGTATTTAACTATCTTTCGATTCTCCCTTAATCCCCCCTTAATCCCCCCTTGATAAGGGGGGTGCCGATAGACGGGGGGATCTCCCTTGATAAGGGGGGTATCTGATAATTTTTAACGACTACCTACTTATCTCACCATTAAGATAAATGCTATAATTATTCAATTCAAGAGCCAAAAGTAAAACCATAAATATAGAGAGCTTACTAACAAGATCTCTATAAAGTTTAGGTCTTCTACCACTTATCTTCCAGACTAGGATCTGTTAGCAGTATTCAAGCTACCCACTTGAATATTCAGATTAATTTTTTGTCCTTCTCGGCTAATTTCTACGGGTAAATTATCGCCGATTTGAGTATTAGCCACAATTTCCTGAACCGCATCGGGATCGGTGACATTCTTACCACCTACAGACTTTAACACATCACCCGATCGCAATCCTGCTGCTGCGGCAGGAGAATCTCTCATCACCCGCACCAACAAGACACCAGAATCATCGGGGATAGTCCAATTATCAGCCATGGGACTATCGGCTAATTGTTCTTTTACCTCTGGAGTTAACTGCACCATTTGAACACCGAGATAGGGATGTTCCACCTTACCCGTGGCGATTAATTGTTCAGCGATTCTTTGGGCAGTTTTAATCGGAATAGCAAAACCTAAACCCTGGGCATTTTGAATGATAGCGGTGTTAACTCCGATGACTTCTCCCCGAGCATTTAACAAAGGTCCGCCAGAATTTCCGGGGTTAATTGCCGCATCAGTTTGCAGGAAATCCACCCGTTTATCACTAGCACCAATTTGGGAGCCATTGCGTTCCTTGGCGCTAATAATCCCCGTGGTGACAGTGTTATCTAATCCCAAAGGATTACCGATAGCGATCGCCCATTCTCCCACTTGTAAACTATCAGAATTACCTAATTTAACCGTGGGTAAATTGCTCGTTTCTACCTGTACCACTGCCACATCAGTTAAAGGATCACTACCTAAAACTTTACCATCGATAGTGCGACCATCTTTGAGGGTAACAGTCACCTTATCTGCTCCCTCGACAACGTGAGCATTGGTGATAATTTTACCGTCATTACTGATAATAAACCCCGAACCTGTACCCCTTTGAACTTGTTTTTCTCCTCGCTCTGGTATTTGAGAACCGAAGAAGCGACGGAAAACAGGATCGTTAGCAAATTCCGAAAAATCACCGCCTCCATTGACTTCCCTAGAAGCATTAATTCTTACCACCGCCGGCCCCACTTCTTGCACCACAGAAGCGACAAAATTGGTAGGAATAACCAGAGACGAGGGAGCGGATGCGGCTGCTGTGGAGGGGCGAGGATTATTGGCAGCGGGGGCAATATTTTGGGCTAATTCTAGAGGATTTTGGCTGTAGGCGTAGGTGGCACCGATACCTAACCCGGCACCCAAAACCAGTAAGGAGGAATAGGCAAAAAGTTTTTTCATTGCAGAAGATTTGGAGCGTTTGGGATTACCTTCGTTGCTCGGGGAAATATTATCGTTAAAAATATTGCGAGTCATAGTTTTTACTGTTTAACCATTTTGAGAAGGGAATAAAAGTCAGTCCTAATAATCGTGGGTGTGAGAGGAGTGTTTCGGAAAACGGCTGAGGACTGACTATCTCTAATTTAGGCAGGGGATATGAACTTACTGTGACGCAGACATGAACTTTTGATTGCAAGCTCATTGTTTTATAGTTTTTGACAGCTATAAGCATTAATACGCATGGCACAAGTGAGATGCTCCTCAGCAGAATAGAGTCACTACTAGGGGGCAATTTAGTTTTTGGGTTGCATTAATTAACCTAATCTAGGGAAGATAACAATAGAAAAAACGGAATTATGAGGATAGTTTTATGTTTTGTTAGCCTTTGGAATGCAGGAGAAAACGCAATAACCAACCGCTTGCTAAACCACTTAAATTTGTAACAGCAAGAATCAGAAAAATATTGAAATGACTAAAGTTTTTCTTATCTAAATTGATTGTAGTATAAACCTGAATAGATAATATTACTATGATCATTATTCCCATTACAACAAAATTGTCACGAAATATAAGACTGAGAGTAATACAACCTATCAATCCAGGAAAAACAAAGGACAAGAGAGTATGAAACCAAGCCGTATCTTTCCAGGGATCAAAAATTGAAGTTTTCTCTGAGAGCCAAAACACAGCCCTAGCTACAGCTCCAGCCACAACCCCAGTCGCAACCCAAGCCACAACCACACCCTCAGACCCATACCCAGCTAGAGTGCTAGCCCACAACAGAGCCAGAGCTCCAGCCCAAGCCAGAGCCAGAGCCACAGCCCAAGCCCAAGCCCCAGCACCAGCCACAGCCCAAGCCAGAGCCCCAGCCCAAGCCACAGCCACAGCCACAACTTGCCATCGTGCTGAACTGGCAGCTAAACCGTAACCAAATAGACCATAAACAAGAAACACACCGATTAACCAATCCCAGGGAAGAGCTTGGAGTTTTTTCTGAAGAGAATTTTCAGAAGGTTTTGGGTTAACAGGGGCTTTTGTTTCAGCCCTTTTTGGTTCGTTCCTTGCCTGTGGGGGATTAACTTTTTCTTGACGATATTTCTTTTCTACAGGAGGCGGTGGTAATTCCAATTGTTGAAGCCAATCGGACATGGACTGAGGGCGGTTTTCTTTTTCTAAAGCCATGCCCAGAGTAATGGCTGTGTTAAGATGATCACTTAAATTAGGATTAATTTCTTTCGGTGATGTTAAGGGACGATTATCTAAACGGCGTTCCATTGAAGGAGTCGGTTTTTGACCAGTTACCGCATAATAAAAACTGGCGGCTAGGGCGTAAATATCCACGCTCGGCTGACGATTGGCCTTGCTACCTCCATAAATTTGTTCATAGGGGGCAAAACTGGGATTTGCGGCATAATCCGTCGAACTACTACCAGCCGGAATAATCTCTTTAGCAATGCCAAAATCAATCAAGATAGCATTCCCATTGGGTTGAATCATAATATTGCCAGGGTGAGCGTCTCGGTGTACCATTCCTGCTTGATGAACTGCCTCTAATGCGCTGCCAATTTGCCGAATATATTTTAAACATTCCGCTTCCGATAATTTTCCTTGAGTTTTCACCCTTTCCATCAAAGTTTGACCCTGAATAAAATCCATCACCAAACAGGGAACTTGACCTTCAGTAAAAAAATCGGAAATACGGACGATATGGGCATGGGGAGTCTGGGAAAATTTGGCTAACTTGCGTCCTTCCGCCTCAAATTGTCTAACATAATCCTCGTATTCCGTATCTCTTTTTTGCAAAATATGAGGAGTTTTGATCACCACTTCCAGGGTGAGTTGGCGATGACGTGCTTTATAGGTCAGGCCAAAACCTCCCCGTCCCAAGACCTCAAGGATCTCGTACTTGCCATTGTGGAGGAGTTGTCCCGCTTGCCAAACCATAGAATTTTGCAATAGTTATTTTTATCATACCAAAAAATCTGCTTTTGTCTCAAAATTGGCTTATGTTTTGGTATTTGAGTTTGTAGGGGCGAAGCATTCGGATAAAAAATTTACGGTTTCAGCGATAGGTTATTGCCCAAATGCTTCGCCCTTACGGGAGTTTGGTGGTGCTTAAGTTTACACCAATGGCACGTCTTGCATCCCATTGTGGTTAGTGAGTTTATCGAACTGCAATCGCCTTTGATCCCCCCTTAATCCCACCTTGATCCCCCCTTAATCCCCCCTTGATACCCCCTTGATAAGGGGGGTTTGATCCCCCCTTGATCCCCCCTTGATAAGGGGGGTTTGATCCCCCCTTAATCCCCCCTTGATAAGGGGGGTTTGATCCCCCCTTGATCCCCCCTTGATAAGGGGGGTTTGATCCCCCTTGATCCCCCCTTGATAAGGGGGGTTTGATCCCCCCTTGATCCCCCCTTGATAAGGGGGGTTTGATCCCCCCTTGATCCCCCCTTGATAAGGGGGGCATTTGATAATTTTTAACGCCTACCTACTTAGGAGAAGATTGGGGAGAACCTGTCGGAGTTGGTTGAGGTGTAAACTTTTGCTTCATCAATTCTGGTACACCTAAAGCCGTTAATAAAGTAGCAATCGCCGCGACACCAGCCCACACTAATGTCCAATTAATAACAATGGGTTGAGATATTTTAAATTGTTCTTTTTTGGGAATAGACAAACCTAAATCCTTAAACCATGCTTGCACTGACTGAGGACGTTTATCTATGTCTAATTCCAATGCCCAAAGAATGGCTTTGTTGATATTAGGGCTGATTTCTGAATTGTAGGTTTTCGGCTCAATTAAAGGCTGATGATCAATTTTTCGAGTCATCGCATTCACTGGAATTTTACCCGTTAAAAGCTCGTATAACACGGCTCCTAAACTATAAATATCGGTAAAAGCTCCGCGTTTAGCATCACGAGAATAACACTCAATAGGCGCAAAACCTGAGGCTAATTCTTGGGTACGAGTTTTGGTTAATTCCTCATCAAAATCTAAGGCTAAACCGAAATCAATTAAGACCGCTTCTGGTTTACCAGTCCGAATCATAATGTTACCCGGTCGAATATCTCGATGCAGAAAACTGCGACTATGTACCACCATTAAAGCCTGTCCAATCTGCTCAATGTAGCGTAAGGCTTCTTTTTCTGGTAAAATTTTTGTTGAGCGCCGATCTAAGGTCGTCCCATCAATATATTCCATAACCATGCAGTTAGCTTTACCCTCTGAAAATAACTCTTTAACTCGCACGATATGAGGATGATCACAACCTTTTAATTTACTCGCTTCCTGCCAAAAAAGTTTCTGTAAACGCTCAGACTCCCACAATTTAAAACCCACATCCCTCGGCGTTTTGATCACCACTGAATCACCATTGCGATCGCTGGCTCGATAGGTAATGCCAAATCTTCCTTCACCCAATACTTCCTGAATCGTGTACTGGCCATCTTTAATTTTCTTGCCCAGATCCCAAACCATTAACTCCTAGCTCCTCTGCTCACAAACATTAATTAAACTTATTTTAATAGCGATGTCATTTTCCTAGAAGTATAACCTAATGTGGTGTTAACGACCGGCGACCGGCGACTGGCGACCCAATTAGATAAATTTGACCTAATCTTAGGTTTTATGGCTAGGATTATCTCTTGTCTTTTTTCTCCTCCTGTCTCCTCATCTAAGGGAAGATTTTTGATTTTTACAGGATTTCTATTAATCTTTCAGCAATTCTAGGCGATAACGATACAAAGCTACAGGACGATTCGGCGCTTGGAAATAATCAGGGGATTGGGGGGAAAGATAAATGGCTGTCACCTGATCGCCTAGAATTTTATTAGGAGATAATAACTGATAGGCGGTGGTGGTTTCCACCTCATTAAGATAAGTATTGGTTTCTCCCCGGAAAATTTGTTGAATAATTTCTGTGGCAATAAATTGATTTTGGCTAGGAGTTTCGCTATTTCTGGCAATTACGGTGGAAATTAGTTGATGAGCGCCGCGTAAAAAGGTAATCTGACGATTGGGATTATTAGGGTCAGTTTTTACCGATAATACCGATTGATTACCTAAGTAGGCGCGACTAATTGCTAAACCATTAAAGGATCGATCGGCCACAATTGATGGTTTACTGATAATAGTGGATAAAAAGGCAGCATTTATCGGTCTGGCCATCGCTTTCTCGATGAATCTCACCGGAAACTCGATCGATTGTTCCAGGTAACGACGATTACTTTCAAAACCTGGTGTGATAATCTGGGGAGCAAGAGGAGCGGTTAAATCGATTAGGGTACTGGTGACAGTCCAATTGCCTACCATCCAATCGGGATAAACTAAATCTCCACTGGCAAAACTAACCACTGGTTTAGTCATCCAGCGAGGATAATTAGTTAAGCGATCGCTTAAATTTCCCGCTATAGATAATTCTAAATGGTTACTACAGCCTAGAATTAATACTAACAAGAACAAAATTATCCTTTGCATGGGTAAAAATATTTTTTAAGTAATATTCTTTAATTATGAACGATTTTATCAACTCCCAAGCCTTTAATCTCGATTCGGCAGTAATTCCCATCGCACCGACCGGTTTTAAATCGGGTTTTATTGGCATTATTGGTCGTCCTAATGTGGGCAAATCTACCCTGATGAATCAATTAGTGGGACAAAAAATCGCCATTACTTCTCCCATCGCTCAAACTACCCGCAACCGTTTACGCGGCATTGTCACCGACGAGCGCTCCCAGATGATTTTTGTCGATACCCCCGGCATTCACAAACCCCATCACGAATTAGGCAAAGTTTTAGTTAAAAATGCCGAAAACGCCATAAATTCTGTAGATTTAGTTTTATTTGTTGTCGATAGTAGTAATTTTTTGGGCAATGGCGATCGCTATATTGCCGATTTACTGACTAAAAACCAAACTCCCACGATTTTAGGGCTAAATAAAGCCGATCAGCAACCGGAAGACCCGGAGCCTATCGACGATAGTTATCGCACCTTAGCGACGGAAAATAACTGGCCTCTGCTCAAGTTTTCGGCACTGGAGGGGACGGGAATCGCAGAACTGCAAAATCTGTTAATTGATTCCCTCGAAGTCGGTCCCTATTACTATCCCCCCGATTTAGTCACCGATCAACCGGAAAGGTTTATTATGGGCGAATTAATCCGCGAACAGATTTTACTGCAAACCCGTCAGGAAATTCCCCATTCTGTGGCGGTGGTGATTGAACGCGTCGAGGAAACTCCCGCTTTAACCAAGGTTTTTGCCGCCATCAATGTGGAACGAGCTTCCCAAAAAGGGATCGTCATCGGTAAAAATGGCAGTATGTTAAAAGCGATCGGCTCTTCCGCTCGATCGGCTATTCAAAAGTTAATCGCTGGGGAGGTATATTTAAAATTATTTGTGAAGGTAGAACCGAAATGGCGACAATCTCGCTCACTTTTAGCAGAATTTGGCTATCGCACCGAGGAGTGAAGGGAGCGGGGAATTATGAATTATGAATTATCAATTATCAATTATGAATTGGTGAGCGGGAAGAGGGAATTATGAATTATGAAGTGGGGAGAAAAAATAAAAATAATCTCCTGACTTCTGAAGACCGACTTCTGAAGACCGACTTCTGAAGACCGACTTCTGAAGACTGACGGCTGATAATTTTCACTTTTGTAGTAGAATGGAGAACCACTAATAACTGATTTCTGGAATAATGGCCGATATTACAAACCTAATCAAACAGGTACACCAAGAGGCAAAAAAAGAGGATTTTCCCATCGATACCCTGATTTACCAAGAGGCAAAAAAAGACCCCTTTGAACCAGTTTTGTATGCTGGGAATCTTGATAGTCAGTTATGCTTTTTTGGCCGGGATTTAGGACGAGATGAAGTGTACGCAGGACAACCTTTGATCGGGGCTGCCGGTAGAATGGTAAGAGAGGGATTTTTTCAAGCTTGGCAGGGGAGAAAATCCCATGATCGTCAAGAGCTATTATCGGTGTGCGATCGAATTTTCCTAACTAATACAGTTCCCTACAAACCCCCTGGTAATAAAGCTTATTCTGGGGAAGTGAAAGATCGTTTTCGTCCATTTATAGAAAAACTGCTCGTTTTTTATTGGCAAGGTGATCATATCATTCCCCTTGGCACGGAAGCTTTTAAATGGTTTGAACCCTACGGGAAACCCAAAGAAGTGGATAAATTCTATCTTGATAAAGAACGCTTTACCAAAAAACTGCTAGTTACCCTTACCGCTACCGATGAAGATGGATTAAAACAGCAAAAGAAAGTGACTTTATTGCCTCTCCCCCATCCCTCTCCTCTCAATCAAAGATACTATGCTCTTTTTCCTGATTTATTACAAAAAAGATTAACTGAATTTGCCTTTTAACCGATGAGAATTTACGGCAATCGTCCCATAAAAACCCTAGCAGGACAATTAACCCGTCCGACGACAGCAAGGGTGCGAGAAGCTTTATTTAATATCTGGCAACAGAAATTATCCGGCTGTCGTTGGTTGGATCTTTGTGCGGGTAATGGTTCCATGGGTGCGGAAGCTTTATGTCGAGGTGCGAGTCTAGTAATCGGAATTGAACAATCAGGACGCGCTGGCGAAATTATCAAGGAAAATTGGCGCAATTTAGCAACTTCTCCCCAGCAATTTCAAGTAATTCGGGGGGATGTGGTGACAAAGTTAGCCACTTTAGCGGGGAAAAGTTTTGATTTAATTTATTTTGATCCTCCCTACGAAAGCGGTTTATATTTACCGGTACTAACTGCCATCTCTCAATATAATTTATTAGATTCTCTGGGGGAAATTGCCGTGGAACACAATCCCAAATCTTGGCAAGCAATTAATCTAGAAGGTTTAACCATTTGTCGTCAGAAACGCTACGGCAATACCACCTTAACTTTTTATCAAAAAGCAGTTATCTCCTGACCACTGACTTGAAAGAGGGTGTAGGGTGTGGGGTGTGGGGTGTGGGGAGAATAAATAAAAGCAATCTTCTAACTCCTGACGACCGGCTCCTGACTCCTGCTGAAAATAGTCAATTTTATTTGACAGTCCAGAAAAAATTATTATTTCTCAACAAAATCACATAATTTGTCACTTTTCTTGACAATCATCCGGAGTAAAGCGAGAAACTTTCTGACAACCGCAGTTAATCGCCCCCTATTTAAGCTATTTAAAGAAACATCAGAGCTTATTTCGATAAAATTCGCAGTAAATAGGCTATAGCCTCCTAAAACACTTAAAATCCTTCTCCTAGTCCTTTTTTTGACCTAAAACTACCCCGAAGTTTCCTGACACGGCAGCTTAACCATCTCCCCTTAACCCTTGCTTCTCCCCAGATTATCCCCTAGTTTTTGTATAAATTTATACCCGACTATTTTTGTCGGGTATATTTGACACTAAGATTTTGCCAGTGATAGGATGCTTGTACATCAGTTGACGGCAAGACAGGAAAACAAATCATGACCCTAGCGACAAACATCGAGACTGGAAAATTCATCCCCACCTTTACCCGCTTGGTTTCTAAGGAAGGAGGGACTTCTTACCCCCTGAAAGCGCTGAATATCTGCGAAGAAACCTTTGCCCCCCTAGAAGTGGACTACGATTACGACCTCATCCGTCGCACCGTTACCAGAGAAAGCATTCAAGCAGGTCCCAATTCCATCTGGCGCTATCGTTCCTTTTTGCCGGTGGAAAGTGAAAATCCTATCGATGTGGGTACGGGCATGACTCCCCTAGTTAAATCCCACCGTTTAGCCCGGCGCTTGGGTCTAAAAAACCTCTACATTAAAAATGATGCCGTCAATATGCCCACTCTCAGCTTCAAAGATAGAGTGGTATCCGTCGCCCTTACCCGGGCCAAAGAATTAGGTTTTACCACCGTTTCCTGTGCTAGTACGGGAAATCTGGCCAATTCCACCGCCGCTATTGCCGCTCACGCCGGTTTAGACTGTTGTGTTTTCATTCCCTCCGATTTAGAAGCGGGTAAAATTCTCGGCACCCTAATCTATAATCCCACGGTAATGGCGGTTAAAGGCAATTACGATCAGGTTAACCGTCTCTGTTCAGAAGTGGGCAATACCTACGGTTGGGGTTTTGTTAACATCAATCTGCGTCCCTACTATTCCGAAGGTTCCAAAACCTTAGGCTTTGAAGTGGCTGAACAATTAGGCTGGAAACTCCCCGACCATATTGTCGCACCTTTAGCCAGTGGTTCCCTCTTTACCAAGATTTATAAAGGCTTCCAAGAATTCATTAAAGTCGGTTTGGTGGCAGATAAAGCAGTACGTTTTAGTGGCGCGCAAGCGGAGGGTTGTTCCCCCATTGCCCAAGCTTTCAAGGAAGGACGGGATTTTGTCGCCCCAGTTAAACCCAATACTATCGCCAAATCGATCGCTATTGGTAATCCCGCCGATGGTGTTTATGCCCTGGATATTGCGCGTAAAACCGGCGGTAATATTGAATCCGTTACCGATGCCGAAATTATCGAAGGTATTAAACTTTTGGCAGAAACGGAAGGCATTTTCACAGAAACCGCGGGCGGTACGACCATCGCTGTCTTGAAAAAATTAGTAGAAGCGGGTAAAATCGACCCCGAAGAAACCACGGTCGTTTATATTACCGGTAATGGTCTAAAAACCCAAGAAGCGGTACAGGGTTATATCGGTGAACCCCTGTTAATCGAACCGAAATTAGAAAGCTTTGAACGGGCCCTGGAACGTTCCCGCACCCTCGAACGCCTCGAATGGCAACAGGTTCTCGTCTAGAATTGATGTTCAGGGATGATGGGGCGATTATCCTCTTGCCCCATCTCCACAAGCAACTTAAATTCGCGCGCAGCTTACCGTCCTTTCCACTTTTTCCTTGATATCTATGGCTGTAAAAGTTCTCATTCCTACTCCCCTGCAAAAATTTACAGAAAATAAGGCTACCATCGAGTGTAGTGCTAGTAGTGTCGGTGATTTAATCGAATCCTTAGAAGCAAGTTTCCCCGGTATTAAAGCCCGCTTATGCGATGAAGAGGGCGCACCCCGGCGCTTTTTAAATTTCTACGTCAACAGTGAAGATATTCGCTTCCTCGATGGGACACAAACCCCCTTAAAAGATGGCGATGAAGTCAGTATCGTTCCTGCGGTAGCTGGAGGTTAACCTCCCCATAAGTTTGTTTTCCGTCAATTTTAATTAAACCCCTAGAAAGTGATGTTTTCTGGGGGCTTTTGTTCAGGTAAGTTTTAGTTAGGGTTGCCAGAAAAACCTAATCTTTGTGTCCTTTGTGCCTTTGTGGTTGTTCATTAGTTATATTCAATCGACACCCAACGCATCTTTTGCCTTTTAAGGTGACACATTTTATCCATTTTGGGTCCTCTGGACATCAGGTGAAAAATGTTCACAATGTTACATAATGGGCGCACGCGATGCACCCCTACAGCCGGCATGATATTAATTAATGGTAGGGACATAAGGCTTATGCCCTTTTTTCGGGAAGATAAGCTTATCACCTTAACTCCAATAGAACCGCAATTAAAACTATGCCTTTAAGTTGGAATGAAATAAAAAATCGCGCCATCGCTTTTCAAAAAGAGTGGGAAGGAGAGACTTCAGAAAAAGCAGAATCTCAGTCTTTTTGGAATGATTTTTTTAATGTCTTTGGCATTTCACGGCGTAGGGTAGCCAGTTTTGAGCAACCGATAAAAAAAGCAGATAATAAACAGGGTTTTATTGATTTACTCTGGAAAGGAACGATTTTAGTTGAGCATAAATCAAAGGGGAAAGATTTAGAAAAAGCCACACAACAGGCTAAGGATTATTTTCCCAATTTAAAGGAACATGATTTACCGCGTTATATTTTAGTCTCGGATTTTCAACGGTTTAAATTATATGATTTAGATTCGGGCAATCAATGGGAATTTGAATTAAGTAATTTTGTTGATAATGTTCATTTATTTGATTTTATTGCTGGTTACGAAAAGCGAGTTTATAAAGACGAAGATCCCGTCAATCTCCAAGCTGCCGAGTTAATGGGAAAACTTCATGATTGCCTGAAAGAAATTGGTTATATGGGGCATAATTTAGAAGTTTATCTAGTGCGTTTATTATTTTGTTTATTTGCCGATGATACGGGTATTTTTAATAAGGGGATTTTCTGGGAATATATCGATTTACATACCAAAGAAGATGGCAGTGATTTGGCGATGCACATTGATGCTATTTTTCAGGTTTTGAATACACCAGAAGAAAAAAGATTAAAAAATATCGATGAGAATTTCACTCAATTTCCCTACATAAATGGCAAGTTATTTGAGGAGTCGTTACCTTTAGCGGCTTTTGATAGCAAGATGCGAGTCATGTTATTAGAAGCTTGTGCTTTTGATTGGGGAAAAATTTCTCCTGCTATTTTTGGCTCTATGTTTCAAGCGGTAATGAATCCAAAAGAGCGACGCAATTTAGGGGCGCATTATACCTCCGAGAAGAACATTCAAAAGGTGATTAAACCATTATTTTTAGATGATTTACACAGGGAATTTGAGAAGATTAAAGGCAATCGCAATAAATTACTAGAATTTCAGAAAAAGATTGCTAATTTATATTTTCTTGATCCTGCCTGTGGTTGCGGCAACTTTTTAATTATTACCTATCGGGAGTTACGAGATTTAGAGATT
>NZ_JADBTX010000069.1:0-15952 GCF_020245945.1 Microcystis sp. M015S2 | reverse complement strand
TGATTTCAGTTTTTTCTTTGTCAGTAAGGGTGTCAACAAGGAATATTACAAATTGTTAACCGAGTCTTGAAAGCCTTGTGCTACAAAGGTTTGAAATGTTAAGAAAGATGTGACTAAAGGACAGCTTATCAAGGGGGGCAAAAGGCAAGAGCGAGAATAAATAATCGGTTTTTAATAACCAGATTTGGCATTATATATCTTTTTCTGCAAGATTGATAAAATTACAGAATTAATTAAGGTAAAAAGTATCTTTTTTAGCCGATTAAACGGTCAATTAAGCATTAAGATATACTTGAAAATTTTTATTAAAACTCAAAAATTATGACTGAAAATATCCCCACCATTGTGGTCATGCACGGCGACCAAACTGGAGAAGAACTATTACTAGAAGCCCTGAGAGTATTGCAACCCTCGATAATTCGTCAATCGCTTAACTTTGCCGATTTTGATCTTAGTTTAGCCCAACGTCGCCAGAGTAACAATCAAGTGGTTCATGAGGCCGCCGAAGCGACTCTAAAAACCGGATTAGCTCTCAAAGCTGCCACCATTACCCCAGAAATTAAAGGAGATGTGGGCAGTCCTAACGCTATTTTAAGAGAAGCAATGAATTCTCAGGTAATTCTCCGCATCGGTCGCCGTATCCCCGGCATTCGTCCGATTGGGGGCGTTTATTCTCCCATTGCCATTGTCCGCATGGCCGTTGATGATGCCTACGGGGCCAAAGAATGGCGAGAAACCACTGCCACCGGCGATGAAATTGCCTATCGCACCTCGCGCATTTCTAGAGCTACCAGTCGCGCCGTGGCCGAGTTTACCTTTCAACAGGCCAAAAAAACCGGGGCGCGGGTATTTGGCGGCCCAAAATTCACCGTTAGTGCCACCTACGAAGGGATGTTTAAAGAGGAATTAGACGCGGCGGCCCGAAGACATCCGGAAGTGCGTTATCAACCCCTGTTAATTGATGCAACTTTTGCCCTACTTTTACAAACCGACGGCGAAGCTTTGGTGATTCCCGCACTTAATCGCGATGGCGATTTATTATCTGATTTTGTCTTGCAACTCTATGGCAGTATTGCTGGGGCCGAAAGTTTAGTTTTGGGATTTGATGAGGAGACCTTAGCGGTTAAAACTATTATGGCAGAAGCTCCCCACGGCACGGCCCCGGCTTTAGAGGGCAAAAATATCGCTAATCCCATGGCGATGATTTTAGCCTCGGCAGCTTTGTTAGGTTATATCGAAACTAGCGAGGCGCGTAAAGCTTCCAGGGCAATTTATGAAAGTGTCTTTGAAACTATTCACGAGGGCAAAAAAACCCCCGATTTAGGGGGCCAAATGACCATGAGTGAGTTTACCGATGAGGTGATTCGTCGCGTGGTCAGTAAGTTAGAAGTTTGGTCTGCTTTGGGGTAAGCTGCCGGCACATCTAAACACCGGTTAAGACTGGACTAGGGAAGGGGGAAAAAGCCGTAAGATTGCCTATTCCCTAATACCGAAAGCTTCTTACCTCACTATTCAGATAACCGCGATATTGCCGCTAATAGTTAAGCTAACTTAAAGGCATCTCGCCAACACCAGCGCAACAGGGTAAAAGCGATTAAACCTTTAACCACTTCTAGAAACCAGTAACCAATCTGCAAGGACATCATTTCTCCCGACATTCCCGACGCGGTAACGGGAGCCAGTAAACCCATGGCGCTCAGATTGGGAGTGAGAAAATAGGTGTAAATTAGGGTGATTACTAAGAGAACACCGGCGAATAGGAGCGATCGATGTTCGGGGAGATGGATTAAGGTATGATAGCGGTGGAAGACAACAAAGCTACACAGCACAATCGCCGCACAAACTAATTCCAGATGGTTAAAAATGCCAAATAACAAGTAACCGGCACTGGCAAAGCCATTTTGTGTCATCATGCCAGCTACGGATAAGCTGGGGATAATGATTAAATCGATGACGAAACTGGCACTTAACCAGAAACCAAGAACAACCATGGCTAAGGTTGTCCAATTAAACCAAGACCAATAACGCTCAACAAAAGTTTTCATTAGGCTTGCTCCTCCTTGCCTTTCTAACTTAATTGTAAAGAGCGTTCGCCGAAATTTTGGCCAGTTTTTTGGTAATTCTTAGCAATTCTTAGCAATTCTTAGGAGAGCAACTTAGTTTTCCAGAAGGGCAACCAAACAATACCGCTCTTACCTCTAGATTTGGCTACCCGCTCGGCGCAGAATTGTAAAGATTTATCAACAAGTGTTTATAAAAACCTTTAAATATTGACCAAGCTGACAATTATAGACTTACCCTAAAACAATAACTGACTATCTACGGGTTTACTGTTATGGATAAGGATTTTCGTAACTATCGCATGGTTTGCACCCTCACCTTCGGAGATATTTACGGACAAATAATCGTTTGGTTAATCGTTATTTTTCTTACTCTGGCTTCCACTCTAGCTCTTTGGAGTAGCACTAGACAAATTTTCGCCCTCGCTACCGTGGGGTTAGTCGTCGTCCTCTCTTTGCCTTTTTTACTCTTTGCTTTCGTTACTACCCTCCTCAATCATATTGAATTCGTTCCCATCGAAGCGGAAACCAACATTCGTCGTGGTCCTGTTCCAGGAGTTAGCGGTAGCCGTGTACCCGCGGCCGGCTAAATCCGACCAAATCCCTAATAAATAATCTAGAGACGTTGTCAGCAACGTCTCTAGCAGTTTTTGCCATTGTTTGCGTCGGGGTTTCTCATCCTTGATTTTTGTTAATTTTTGTAAATTTAACTTGTTTTTAAAACCTTTCTCTGGTAGGGATTATCCAGAGAAAAATAGATGAAAATTTGAGGCAAATCACCAAGACAATAATCTTGTTTGCTGCCTGATCCCGGTCAATGATAAATTTTAAAATACTTAGTCTTTTACATTTTCCCAACTCTCGGAGTGATCCCCGATGTTAAAAAATCTCTTTGGTGGCAAAAAATCTGACTTTTACCTAGAACTAAAAGAAACCGATGGTGAACAAAAAGCGACAGCAACCACGGCAGCAGCCCCACCTGTTGTGGAAGCGCCCGCCCCTGCTGTCGAGTCTGCTCCCGCCCCTGTAGCTGAGAAAAAAAACAAAAAAACTTCTGTTAAGAAAGAAAAGCAAGCAAAAGAAACTCCCGCCGCTCCTGTGAGCGCACCGACACCCTTAGCCGCTACTAACGGTAAAGTAGAGCCGCAAGAAGTGGAATTTGCGACAAAATACTTGATTACTCCTAGTATGTCTCGCCGTCGCCCCGGTCCAAGTTTGAATGGTTTCAAAGACATGGCGCGCAAGGCGAAATTACCTGCTAACCGCGGCTAAATCCCCCCGGATTGCTTTCTCAAAAAAAAAAGGAGAGCTTTCTTTGACTCTCCTTTTTCATCAGGGTGCATCTACTGACTCAAGTGTAGCAGAGAGTTTTTTTGGGGTTGGTTATTTAGGTTACTCCCTAGAGTATTTTGGGGATAATTATTACCTGTCTTCTTGGGTAATTTTTAAAACCTAGGACTAGATCGAACTGAGCGAAGCGGTGATCACCACTACCCCGATCTGTTTCCAGTTTTTCAGTTCCCCGACTTTTTCGGCGAGAGCGGTGGTTTTCCCCGTCGCGTTCTCTATAACTTTAACTCGATCTGCTTGCAGCTTAAACCCTCTATCTTCGCGTCTAGGGTTCGGATATCGCCTTTAATTCCCGACTGCCCTAACTCTAAATTCTTCTGTCCGTTTTCCATGCTGGTTAGTCGGTTTTCGATCGCCTTCTGTCCGTTGGCAATAGGGAGCATCTCACTTATGCCATGAGTATTAATGCTTGTAGCTGTTAAAAACTATAAAACCTCGAACCTGATCAGAAAGAGAAATGAGATTATAGTAATTATAACTTACGATTCAAAATATATCTCGATGGCAGCAACAATCCAAATAACTTGGGAGAAATAGAGGAGACTGTCAGAGATTTAATGATCTAGTGTGTTAACCCAGAACTCGGTATTTTTTTATCAAAATAAGTATAGAAGAAACCGCCAGTCGGACGAAAAGAGTAAAAAGTATTTTGGGTGAATTACCAATTATGGTTATTTTTAAGGGGATTTCCGGTTCTTCGTTTTGTCTTATGCAACCTACAGGGTTATAAGGAATGAAACTCTTATAGAGAAAGACATTTGGCGATTTTTGTTAATTGTTTTCGATCTAGAGCGAACTAATCAATTAAATCTCTTGCCAGATAAGGATTTAGTCGATTTATGCCCCCTGATCGAATCATACCAAGTAACGAAGAGCCAGAAACGAAGATAATAAAAGTGACTATTACCGATATTCTGTAAATAATTGACAAAGATTGAACACTTGCCAAGTTACTAAGTAGCCACCACCGTAAATCAATTTGATTATTCACCATTTTTTCACTACTCTATTTTCTCACATAAATCCGAATGCCCTCAACTTCATTCACCATACGATAGTTATTTTCAATCACATTGGCGATTTCGGGATAGGCATCGTGACGATAAATCTTCTTCTCGCCAGCCATCGCATCGACAAAAACCTTTGATTTTGACTTTAATAGATCGTCGGCGAAGAGTTTTAGATAATAAGCCTCATCGGGATTATTATAAAGCGCCCGTTCCATCGCACTGCCTCTGACTCCCTGATACAGTCCAGTCTCGATATATAGATCATTCCTCTTGCCCCAGACCGCGATTGAATCAGTTGGTGAAGCGTATTGCAAGATTGTCCGCACGAGGGGAGTTTGATAATCCTGAAGATATTTTTGGCGTTGAGAGAGATAGGGGTGTTCGCTTTTGATCAAGTTATAGCTCTGTAGGAGGCTGGCCGCAATCATCAATAGCAATATCAAAAACTTTATCTGTTTATAAAAAGCATTATTCTCCGACAATTTAAAAATTTCTCCGATTACCACACCGATCAAAAAACCACAGGGGAAGACAAGAAAAAGAAGATAATGCGGGAAAAGATTACCGGGGCGAACTACGACATAAATAGAAACTACTACGATAAATAGGCTGTAGAAGAAGAAGATAAAAGTATTTGTAAACAATAGCTTTCGCCGCACCATACTTTCCCTAAAAAACAAAATCGTTGCGGCGATGAGAAAAATCGAGGTAATTTGAAATAGTGAACTTGAGTTTAATCGTTTACTACTAGCCATTGATATAAATTGGCTGAACTTTTCCCCGAAGGTTAGGTTCGATAGATTGGCATAAAATAAAAAATTCTGGAGGATATAGCTTCTCCAGAAATCCCCAAACGTTGAAAAAAGAATTAAAAAAAAGAGATTGATGGCAGAAAACAGCAATAAGCCCAATGCGAGCGTAGCTAAACTTTTGAGAAATTGTCGGAGACTTTCTTTTCTGGTCCAAAGTATGTGAGCGAAAATTAAAGTGATTGCCAGCGCAACGGGAAGACCTTGCATTTTTGCGTAGGGCATCATTCCGATAACTGCACCAAAGATAAAAACCATGCGATCGCTAAACTTGCGGGTGTAAACGTAGCAGGTAATCCAAAGAGCAGTACTTAAAATAGCGATCGGGAAATGTTCGCTGCTATAGTGAACAAAGTTACTATGGACTGCCAAGGAGAAAAATAAAACAACCGGGATAGTCGCAATACGGGCGACTCGATTATCGTATAAATATTTAAGCGAGTAATAAAAAAAGATAACGGACAGAATCACTAAAAATAAGCCGATAAGTCGAGCGCTGGCGTAATCGATGCGAATATTCAATAGTCTAGGAATAGTCAGGGGTATAATATTCAGCGGACCCGATGTACCAGTATCAACCGAACGCCAGAAAGCCGGCTCCTTAACCAGTGTCATCGCGGCGGCAATGAATTGATTTTCATCCGAATTAATAGAGGGAGCGAGTAAAACTGGCCAACGACCAGCGAGAATCGCTAACCCCGTCCACGCTAAAAAAACAGGTTCCGAGAAAACCCGCAAGACAAATCTACTAATCTTCGACTCGTTGAAGATTGTAGGAGAAAGTGCTAGAACGACAAATATGAATAATACAATGGTTAGACTTATCCTATATAGATTAGGTAATCCAGATTGGTTTTCTATTGTATTTAATAAAGATAAGCGTAAGTCAAAATTTTCCATGATGAATCAGGGCATTGGTTCGACAGTTATAGATTAATAAAAGTTAATCCGTTCTCGTTCGACAACTAAAGGCCTTTTTAAAATTCTCATGTGCATTAATCCGATATATTCACCGATAATACCGATAAAAAATAATTGCACCGAAGCGAGTAAAAATAGTCCGATCATGATTGGTGCGGTTCCTAAAGGAAAATAATCCCAGAACAACAATTTGGCGATTAAATAACCTAACGCCACTACCAGACTCAAGAGGGACAAAGCAAAGCCTAACATGGTGGCCAGTCTGAGGGGAACTTGGGAGTGACTGGTAATACCCAGCATCGCCTCGCTATAGTATCGATAGAAGTTGTAACTACTAATACCCCGTTTTCGCCGTTGTTGTTGATACTCAAAAGAGAAACTTTCAAAACCCAACTCTTCAATGAGTCCCCTAAAATAGGGATAGGGATCGTTAATCTCTCGTAGAACATTGATGACTTTCTGATCGTATAACCCGAAACCTGTAAAATTTCTAGTAACTCTTATATCTGAAAGATTATCCATTAAATAATAAAAAATTTGTCTGGCAAAATAGAAAAAAGCTCCTTCTTTCATCGGAGTTTTAACCGCTTTAACAACGTTATAGCCTTCTTCCCACTTCTTGACAAATTCTAGGATTAATTCGGGAGGATCTTGCAGATCTGCCACAATAGGAATAACCGCATCTCCATAACACTGAAGAATCCCATAGTAACCAGAACGAACAGGACCAAAATTTCTAGCATTAACGATGACTTTTACCCTGGGGTCTTTTTGAGCAATTTTTTTTAATTCATCTACAGTTTTATCTTGGGAAGCGTTATCGATAAAAAGATGTTCATACTCATAGTTAGGTAACTGATTAAAGACTTCTTTAACTCGCAGGTAAAGGTCTTCAATATTTCCTTCTTCATTATAACAAGGAGTCATAATCGTAATTTTTTTCATTGTGATCCTTCTCTAAAAACAAATAATTTCATTAAAATAAAAGAGATGACAGCCAAAGGAAAAACTAAGATAGCACCAGCGATTAACATCTTAGTTTTTTGCTCGATGCCAATATCAATAGCATCAACAATTCTCAGGGCCTCAACGTTCAACAAGAAAGTCACCACATAAACTAAGACAAAACGAAACATCAATTTGTTGTTTTTGCTGCCAAAAACCAGTCTTCCCGTGGTTTGAAAGTTAAATAAAACTCCCAGAATAGTGGCCAGCAGGACAGCGTACTTATAATTCAGTCCTATCAGTATAAGACTACCATATAAAAAATAACTAAACAGGGTATTTAGTGCGCCAACTAGCAAGAAACGGACAAATTTATATTTTTTAATCAGGTTAACCAATCTATGCTTTTTGATCAGATACATTTTCTTAGTTCATTCCCCCACAAGTTATTAATTATTGATTAGATTATTGTTGCCAAATTTTAACAGATAACTGTCAAAAATTCCTTGAGTAGAGGTCTCACTTGATTCTCTAACTCTAGCGAAACCTTCTCCATTTTACCTTCTCCTCGTGTTAGGATGCAGTTAATTGATCTTCCAGTATTTTTCTTGTCCAGTTTAATTGCTCCTAAAATAAGCTCTAAAATATTGGAGGTTAACTCTTGGTTATAAGGCTCATAATAAGGTTTCAAAAACTCTTGCAAATTCTCAAAATATCCCGATTCTACCATTCCTAGTCTTTCGGAAAAGAAGGTAGCCGTAAGCACCCCTAAAGTTACAGCAATTCCATGGGGAATTTTATAGTTAGTGGCCGATTCATAAGCGTGTCCAAAAGTATGCCCATAATTTAAAATATTTCTAATTCCCTTGTCAAACTCATCCCGCTCAATGTAACGTTTCTTGATATTTAGAGCATCTAAAATTAGATTTTGAATCTCTAAAAAATCTGCCGATAGTTTTTGAAGATTAATTTTCATTTGTTGAACTTCAGATTCACCAGCCAGTAAATTTAGCTTGATAATTTCCCCCAACCCAGAGCGAATTTCATCAGAGGGTAAGGTCTTCAATACAGAAAAAACGAGAATAATCTCATGGGGGGGATAAAATGTCCCGATTTGGTTTTTGAAGTTTTGAATATTGATGGAGCTTTTACTGCCAATACAACTATCACATTGAGCTAATAAGGTAGTAGGAATTAATATCCATTTAATCCCCCTAAATAAAACGGAAGATATAAAACAGCCAATATCTTGAATGACTCCACCTCCAATTACTAGCAAGGTACAGTCTTTCCTAAAACCTAATTCCAAGAGGTTTAAAAAAATTGGTGTGAGTCGTTCAAAAGATTTTTGTTCCTCCGTAGCCTCTATTTTTAGGAGAGGGCGATCAGACAAAACTTCTTCTATTGGCTGTGAGTACAGGTGAAAAACGTTACTATCAACTAAAGTAAAAACGGTCTTGTCTTTAACAGCTTGTGTTAAAGCATCTTTTAAGCCTTCCTTGACTTCAACACAGTAGGGGTGAAATTGACTTTGGATTTCTAGCATAACTCAAAGACCTTAAAATCAGGGTTTATTTACAGGTGAAGCCGCCATCAATCACTAGATTTTGTCCGGTGAGATAGGTATTTTCTTCCGAACACAAAAAAATAACTAGCTTGGCAATTTCATGGGGTTGGGCAAGACGTTGTAAGGGAATGGTAGCAGTAATTGCCGCTAACTGTTCAGGGGAATTATTGACAAAGGTTAACTCGGTTTCCACATATCCCGGACAAACCGCGTTTACGAGAATACCATAGGGAGCCAATTCCACTGCCGCAGTCCGGGTCAAACCGTTTAACCCTGCTTTAGTTGCCGAGTAAGCAGAGCGGTTTTCTCTGGTGACTAAACTAAAGATAGAGCTTATATTGACTATCCTTCCCCACTTTTGGGCTTTCATATAGGGAGAGAACCCTCTAATTAGGGCCATGGGGGCAGTCAAATTCACCTGAAGCATAATTTGCCAGTCCTCATCTTTGACATGGGTAAGTTCATTGAGAAGATTAATCCCAGCATTATTGATGATTATGTCAAACCCCGTCCCCTGCTCGGAAGCGATATAAGCGGCAATGGACTCCATGCGGGAAAGATCCAAGACATCCCGTGTTGGGGCAATTACTTCAACGCCTTGGTCTTCCAATAATGAGGCCATGGCGGACCCAAGTCCGCGAGAACCTCCAGTAATCAAGGCTTTATGATGCTTTGTTAGATTTACCATAGAGTAATTTATTAATTGAACTGCGGTAGCGTTCTTCCATCATTTCTAAGCGACTATCATCTTCTCGATGAATTGCCCCATAGTAATTCTTTTTATTCTTCAGCCACATAAGCTCAAACTCAACCGCCTTCAAAAAAGCCTCCTCCGGGTTATTGATGGCTTCCGGACAACGGAAGACAACCTTTCGGGTTTCAAAGCGATCAAGATGTCCTTCAGGAAAGGCTTTAAAGAAAGGTAATGAATGAACGGAAACCCCACCGCCTACAACCACCTTTAACCCCGCTGATTTCGCTTTTTCAGCAATTTTCAAGGCAATATCTAGGACTTGATCGCTATTAATATCTTCACGAGTCAATCCCATAGAACCAGACAAGTCAACTCGCCCAATCACCACCCCACTTAAAGACTTGATTTCGGGCAAGGATAACATTTCATCAAAGTTTTTGAAAGCTGTAATCGTTTCTAAGTTAATCAGAAATTCTACATCTTGTTTTTGATCACTGCTAAAGCCGATATTGATCGCATTCAGGTATTTTTTCAAGGCGTAGGCCGTTTCTACCATGGGAGCAATTACCCGTTCAGCCCCTAAGCTAGTAGCATCAAACATATCCTTGATGGCCTCACAGCCACCAATTTTTAAGTTTAAACCCAAGCCGGCTGTAAGACTAACCTCTTTGAGGCGCATTGCTTCTTCCATGCGGGTGCCTTCCGCTTCAAATTCGGCCTTGACTCCACAAACGTTATAGTTCTCCTTTAATTCCAATAAAAGTTCCACCATTCGTTTTTCCATCGAGTTCATAGTTTTTCTGCTCCTTGGTTAGCTAGTTTTAAGTTTGAACTTGAAAGGAGTATAACCTATTCAGTCAAGGGCGCAACAATCATATTACTCATAAACTCATCCCGATCTAGGAAGGGGGATAAATCTTCTAAGGGAGAAGATACCATGCGCCCATCATCCAAGCGACGAGAAGACAACTTAGGAGCAAAGGGTTGATTGAGGTCAAGAAACACCTCGCAGATCTGAGAACCTTCCCCGGCAAGGGTTTCTTGAATAGCTTCCCGCATAGTTGAATGTTCTCGGCAAAGTCGGTAAGGAATCCCATAGGCCGCCGCTAACTTTTCAAAACTGGGAAAGGTCACGCCACTTTCCGGTCCACAACCGACAATATTATCGGCAAAGAAATTCTGCTGAGTTTGACGAATCGAGTGATAGCCTTGATTATTGAGGACAAAAATCTTGATAGGCAGTTGATATCCCACCAGGGTTTGTAATTCTTGTAGGTTTAATTGAATGCTGCCATCTCCCGCAATACAAATCACTCGCCGCTTACCACTGGCAATACAGGCCCCGATCGCCGCCGGTAGATCGTATCCCATGGAGGCACAACCAGAGTTAGTATAGAGGCGCTGTCCCTCTTTGATTGATGCCGCTTGAAATGTCGTCACACAAGCAGTTCCATCACCGGTCACGACTATTTCTCCCGGGGGGAGTTCCTTAAAGAGTGCTTGAGCAAAGCAATAAGGGTTAACTGCTCCTTGTGTTAGCCAATATTCGGGTAAGACAGTGGGATATTTTTCCTTACGAAGCAAACACCAGTCTAGCCACTGTTGATGGTGTTGTGTTGGCTCAACTTGATGTTGCAGTAAATGCGCCAAGAAGTCGGCTACATCAGCATGAACAGGTATATCCGGCTTGAGCGTTGGCTTTTTCAGTTCTGATTCGTCAATATCCACGATAATCTTATAGGCTTCCCGGGCAAAATTTTCCCAGTTATAGCTCACCTGGCGGATGTTGAGCCGGCAACCTAAAACTAATAAGAAATCAGCATTTTGGACGGCAAAATTACCAGGGCGATCGCCGACCGTGCCGGGCCTACCAATATAGTAAGGATGATCGTTCCAGATCAGATCGTGAGCGTTCCAAGCTGTAACTACGGGGATTTTCCAAGTATTCACTAAGCGCAGGAAGTCTTCATAAGCCCTCCCTAAACGAATTCCCGATCCAGCGTAGATAACCGGGCGTTCGGCGGTTTTCAGTCGGTTGATAACTTGTTCACAGGTGGCCGCTAGATTGGTAGTAGTATAGTTGATGGCATCTTCTTTAGGGTCGTAGCCCGGTAGAGATGTGGGATCAATCTTAGCTCCTTGAACATTCATCGGGATATCCAACCAGCAAGGACCGGGACGGCCAGATTGAGCCAGATGTAACGCTCTTTCGAGATGGTAGCGAATTGACTGGGGCTCTGTCACCATCACCGCGTATTTAGTGATCGGTTCCACCAATTTAACAATGTCAATTTCCTGATCTCCCAATTGTCTGAGGGGTAAGTCTGTACTTCTGACCACGGTTTCCCATTTCACCTGTCCGGAAATAACGATCATGCCGATGGAATCTGTCCACGCTCCATAGACTCCGGTAATGGCATTGGTTCCCCCCGGTCCTGTGGTTACATTCAGGGCGGCCAGGCGATTGGTTAACCGATAGTAGCTTTCGGCCGCCATAGCACAAGCTTGTTCGTGGTGGCAACAGGTGTAGGATAGTCCTGGACAGCGCCCGAAAGCATCATTCAGGTGCATCGCCCCACCACCAGTCAGCAAGAAAACATCATGGATGCCATGTTCTACAAGGGTTTGGGCGATATAGTCGGCAACTCTCATCGGGGTTTCGCTCTTAGATTCGCTAATTTGGTTGACATTATTATATAGGATGTAAGTAGGTTAACACCCGGTATAAGAATTTTAGCGATATAGAGATATAAGTTAACATTTTTTTGAAACCCATGCTAGTCAATGATTTCAGAATTATAATTTCTACCTTGATATACTTTGGTATATTTTAACGGTTACACCTTGGTATCGGATTGAATCCTTGAGAATATATTGAGCGTTATTTCCTAAAGCTTCCTGAGATAACAAATATTATTCAAGTTCCCTGTGAGAGGCATTAGGTTGAAACACTTTCCAGGAATGAAGACATTACAAGCGTCATAAAAAAAGGCAAGATATACCAGAGAATTGTCGCTCTTTTTTAACCAATCTAAAAGCTCCTGAATCTTTATTGGGTCTGCCACATCATACAAAAAAATTTTTTCATCATTTCCCTTCCATATCCGTTTTTTTACTCAAAATGCTTATCGACGAGTAGGAAGTTTTGTCTTGAGAATAATTGTTCATCAGCAGGTTTACTCTTTTCTCTGAAAGATTTACGAATTGGTTAAAAAAAGGACAACCTTGGCACTGAGGATAAATTAAATACTGATAATCATACTGATTAAATTTATCTGTTAACTCATCCTCTTTTTCTTCTGGAAAACCATAACCAGAATGCCAAAATAGGGGAAGATACTTGGGAGATTGTATCCCGTAAGCTGCCCAACCAAAATCAAATCTTCCTCCGAAATATACCCTTGAATTTGGATGCGAGTTCAAAAAATCTTGAATTTCATCAAGTGCTGTTGCGAATCTTTCGCTGACAATCATATTTTCAAAGAATTTGTTATTCTTGACTTTGACATAATTAGCTGTTGTATCCCATTCAAAATAATAGCCATAGCCTATTTTTTCTACTCGGTGGCGGAGACCGCCGAGAGTTAATCCTAAAACAGTTAGAAGCAAAAATATACAGAGAACAATTTTGATAATAACATAATTCTTTCCTAGAGACTTGTCTTCCTCATTCTCAGAAAATGTATGTTCTGAGATGTTAGATAAAATTGGAATAGATACACTCAACCATATTGGTAAAAAATCAACTATTTTAGGTTCAGAATTAGAAAACCAGCCATATAAACCTATGAATCCAGAGAGTAACAACACATAACCTTCCAGTGACATCGGTAATTTGACATGACCTGAAAATAAACAATTTGAGGGCTTGACCAACTTTAAAGATATACTAATAGGGTTATTTAAAACTAAAGGTAAAAGAGCCGCAGCAAATAATAATAAAGCACCAGTTTTCTCTATGGGAGAAATATCTTTCCATCCCGCAGCCAAATTTACTCCCCTTTTAGAAACTGCAAGAGAACCACTTATAATGTCAGGTAGGGTCAGATGATTAAAATGTAAAAAAACTACTAGGATCAAGATAGCCGACAAGGTAGAAGCGACAACGAATAGCCTATGTCGCCGTGATGAAAACAAAATGATAGAAAAAGCTAGTATTGCTAAACCAGCAATATTAGCTTTCATCGTAAACATCAAGAATAGAGAGAGGATGTAAGATAATATAGTAAACCAAGAAAACTGATTTCTACATATCAGAACAGTTGAGAACAAATAGATAGCAAAAGTTATAGTGGTGACAGGATTGTACCACCAAAAGGAGCAAAAGAGAAGTGTCAGCGATTGGCAACAGAATGCCACTATAATTGCAACATACGGTTGGCGGAATATTCTTATTAATAAAAAATAAGACCAAACAAAAGTTATGATTGAGTATAGTGCAGTTATCTTTAGGATGGATACCCAAGAAACACCGAATAAATCAAAAGCATACTTTGCTCCTAAGTAAAAAGAAGGCGGAACGGTACAAATAAAATCTCTGTAGGGGATTTGACCATTATACAAACGCCATCCAACATCAACAATAATACCCATATCTCCACTTCCGAATTGACGATTTCCTCCACTAGTAATAAAAGACCAGAGGAAAAATGATAAACCAATCAGCATGGATAAAATTACTGCATTTGAGTTGATTTGTAGTTTTTTCAGACCCTCCTTTTTTTCTAAAATAAGAGATGATATTTTGTAAGAAATTGGTATGCTAATCAATAGAAATGAACATAAAACTAGAGTGCTTTTTATCCCCCCCAATAATGCAAGGTACCACATCCTTTCTGTAGCAACACTCTTTTTGGCAAGATTTATCCTAGTAATTATTTTCCAAAGTATTGACTTAGATGATTGATTATCTATAGGGTCAAGAATAAAATTTTTCACCAGAGAAAAATTGTCTAGGTTAAGGGCAATTATGAGCAAAAATATGCCAACAAATAAAGCTAAGTATATATAATTTATTTTTTTCATCATCGATTATGGAGGATAGTTGGCTGAAGATAATCAATCGTTTTAACGATTCCTTCATATAAGGAAATTAGGGGTTTAAGTTGTAACTCATCAAAAGCCCTCTGAACTGAAGGAACGTAACGTTCAGCAGGTTTACCGGGGATAGGTTCTTTAGCTATAATTACCTCGACTTTTGATGCAAATGTACTGGCAACAACCTCGGCCAATTCAGCGATAGTTAAATCCTCATCTGAACCGACATTGTAAGGGTAGCATGATTTTCCCTTAAACAAAATTGTCCACAGCCAAATCGCCAAATCCGCCGCGTAGAGGTAAGAACGATAAGGACTACCATCCCCCTGGATGAGAATCGGACCCCCCGTCATACCATCTAGAATGAAATTACCAATAGCAAAATGGGTATCCAGGGGCAAATAGGGACCGACAAAGGCAAAGCAGCGAGCAATTTTCGTTTCTAAGCCCTGTTGTTTAGCATAGAGAGTACAGAGCATTTCCGCGGCTCGTTTTCCTTCGGCATAAGCATAACCCGGATTAGTTAAATCAGGAGAGCCTAAATAGTCTTCGGAAACATGGGTTATTTCTGGGGGTTGTTTGCCATAAACGGCACCGGAACTGGTTAATAAGAACTTTTTAGCCTGACAAAATTTAGCAAATTCTAAAGTATGCCTTGTTCCCTCAATAATCGTATCAAACATCAGTAAGGGATCTTCTTGATTGAGCTTGGCACTCGCTTCAGTTGCACCATGAATGATATAAGAAAACTCTCCTTCAGGAAACTCAAATGACCTAACATCACCGCTATGGAATTGAATAGCGGGATGATTGGCTAAATGAGGAGCTTTTTGCCTGAAACTATCAGGATTTCTGGTTAAAACAACCGCCGATGCTTTTAAGTCTAGCTGATCATTAGCCCAGATAAAACTCTCTAATAACCAACAGCCAAAAAAGCCTGTACCTCCAGTAATAAATATTCGTTGTCCCCGCAATTCTTCCCAGAGGGTTTTAGTATGGGCAAGAATATGATTTAAGTCGTTTGTTAGAAGATTGGTCATCAGAGCATATTACACCAGCTATGGACATTATGATAGATAAGGAATTACATTTTCTCTTTTATCTTTATTATTCAATCCTTCTTTGATAATTAAAACTCCAAGTATTAACCTCAATAGAGGACTCAATATGACAATAATAATCAGTCCTTATGCTGTCATTTGCGGAAGGATAAAGTAGTTTTTCAGGATTAACAAAAGCCCAAAAATAATAACATACACTAAATCATATTTACTTTGTTTTTCTTCATTGACAAAAAAAGCTAAATGTATATAGAAGTCAACAAAAGTAAGGTGAGAGACAGTAAAGAATAAGGTTTGTTTTCTATCACACACTATCATCAATGTCAACTCCTAGCGATCGCAATTTTGCCGCCAAGCGTTCAGCCCGTTGCTTTTCCTGCTCGGCCAACTCCTCTATGGTGGGGAGCAATTGCCCCTCTGCTGTTGCCCAACGTAGCCAAGTAATCGGCTCTTGTTCATCCCCATAAATTCCCTGCCACCGCACTAACACTAGCCCTA
>NZ_JADBTX010000068.1:0-9014 GCF_020245945.1 Microcystis sp. M015S2 | reverse complement strand
TTTCAAGACTCGGTTAACAATTTGTAATATTCCTTGTTGACACCCTTACTGACAAAGAAAAAACTGAAATCAAGTCAGGATAAGGGTTGGAGTGCTTACTGCAAAAATTGTTAAGAAAGATCCCTATAAGGGATAGCTTATCAAGGGGGGCAGGGGGGATCGAACCTAAAATCTATTTTTAATTTAATTATAACCAGCTACTTAAGGTAATCTATTTTCTTCTCCCTTCTCTGTCACCTAAAAATAACTACCATGTCCGATTCTCCTGAATCTATCCGCAATACTAGCGTCAGCGATCAAGCTACTAATAATGATGCTCTCGGATTTGAGCCTTATGTAATAGCGATCGCTGAATTTTTGTTGCATGAGCAGACACAACCACCCCTAACTTTATCGGTTGAGGGAGAGTGGGGTAGTGGCAAGTCTTCTTTTATGAAAATGTTAGAGGAATATTTACGAGAAAAAGGAGGTCGGACGGTTTGGTTTAATGCTTGGCGACACGATAAAGCGGAGTCGGTATGGGCAGCTTTTGCGCTGTCTTTTATTAAGCAGATTTCTACGCCCAAAAATTGGCGAGATTTGCCTCGAATTATCCTAGGACACTTTAAATTACAATTATTGCGTTTTAACCTAGAAAAAGGCTTATTTGAATTAATTAAAGCTTTACCAGTAATAATTTTTGTGATTTGTGCCTCAATTGCCATTCCTTTTATTTTAATCGGTTATGGAGTTGAAGGAATTAACGAATTAATCGGAGCAACAACTTCTCAAGATGTTTTTTGGAGTAAAATTAATTCAGTTTTTAAACTGTTATTTACCGCCGGAGGTTTAACTTTATCAGGAGCAGGAATTTTTGCTGGTATTAAGAGTTTATTGAGAAATTTTCAAAGATTACTCCAAAACCCTAAAAACAACCTAATTAAATACATAGAAGCCCCAGATTATAAAAAACAATCGGCATTTGTAGAAGAATTTCATGAAGATTTTGCTAAAATTGTTGATGCCTATGTTGGCAATGATCGAGTATATGTATTTATTGACGATTTAGATCGTTGTGAACATCCAAAATCAGCGGACTTGATGCAGGCGATTAACTTGATGATTGCTGATGATCCTTCAGTGGTGTTTATTTTAGGAATGGACAGAGAAAAAGTAGCCGCTAGTTTAGCGGTAAAATACGAAAACATTCTCAAGTATTTACCGTCAGAAACCACAGAAATTGATCCTGATATTTTAGCGAGACGTAGTGCTAATAAAGGGTTAGCTTATGGTTATACCTTTATTGAAAAGTTTGTCCAGCTTCCCTTTTTAGTTCCCCAACCATCCCGGTCAGATTTTGAGCGTTTTTTGATTCAGCTTGCTACTTCAACTCCTCCCAATTTACAGCCAGCTAAACCTCGTTTTACATTTTTTCAGTCATTCTGGGGTAAGTTTAAGTTAGCTTTACCCTGGAGAAATAATTCGCAAAAGCATCTCACTTCTGCAACAAGTAATCAGACAAGTGATTTAAAAAACTTGTCTCTAGATAATCCTTCGATAGAATCTGAACAAACCGAAAAAGAGAAAGCACGAGCATCTGTAATTAAGCGATTAGAAGCGATTCAAGTCAACAAATCTGATAATAGAGATTCCCAAACAGTGCGGAATGTCATTATGATGGTAGCTCCCGCATTGGATTACAATCCGCGACGGATTAAACACTTTATCAATGTCTTTCGTCTCAAGGTTTATATCGCTAATGAAACTGGTTTATTTTTTGAGGAGCGAGATGAGAATGATAATTTGTTAGTTCCTTCTCTAACTTTTGAACAGTTAGGTAAGTTTACTGCGATTAGTTTAAAATGGCCATTGTTATTGTCAGATTTAGAAAATGATCAGCGAATTTTAGCAAAATTAGAAGAATTTGCACTAGATGAAGAAAAAACCCAAGAATATGAAGAGTCGATTCGCTATTGGGGTAGTCATACTAAGCTTAAAGCTTTAATGGCTCACGGTCATAAAAGATTTGTAACTAACTCTAAATTTAGCTTGGCAGAGATAAATGTTGATAAATTATTACAAGTATCACCCAGGGTAATTCGGCCAGCAAATGAGCCTATTCAACCACAACAAATTCGCCAAAATGTTAAAACTTTCCAATATATTCCCTCATTGCCTCCAGACTTTAACCTAGAAATGGTGGATATACCCGCCGGTAAATTTAACATGGGTTCTAATGAGTATGAAGATGAAAAACCGATACATCAAGTAATTGTGCCAGCATTTCAGATAGGCAAATATCCCGTCACCCAAGCACAGTATCAAGCGGTGATGGGAAATAATCCTTCCAGGTTTTCAGGAAATCCCCAGAACCCGGTAGAATCTGTTACTTGGTTTAATGCTCAAGCTTTTTGTGAAAAATTGAGCCAGTTAACCAGAAAAAACTACCGTTTGCCTACAGAAGCAGAATGGGAATATGCCTGTCGCGCTGGTACTGAAACCCTATTTAGTTTTGGCGATGATAGAGATAAACTAGGAGATTATGCCTGGTTTCGTACTAATTCAAATAATGAAACCCATCCTGTTGGGGAAAAGCTACCTAATCCCTGGGGAATCTATGATATGCACGGGAATGTTTGGGAATGGTGTGCTGATCAATATCATGAAAGTTATGTTAACAAACCAGAGAATATTAAAGAAAATGGCAGCATTGCATGGGCAGATAACAATATAACTAATCAGTCATCAAGAATACTGCGCGGCGGTTCGTGGTTCCACATTCCTGTTAAGTCTCGCTCGGCGTCTCGGGAGAAATACGATGCCGACGATGGCTTCAACGATATCGGTTTTCGTGTTGTGTGCGATCTCCCCCAATCAGTTAACAGTTAACTGTTAACTGTTATCAGTTGGGAGCCACCATTGGCGCAATAATATTGTAGGGGCGAATTGCATTCGCCCTCTTTGAATAACTTCTACTGCTCACCTATAGGTGAGGGAAAGTCACAAATAGGAGATGCAGCCGATAATTTTCTGGAAATATAGTCTTTAAACCCTTGTCTGGCAAAACTACAAGGAATAATCAGCACTGATTATCACACAAAGTCGAGGAGAGCCATAGGGCGAGCCTGAGAATGGAGATCGCTGTAGTTAGCCCGTCACCGCTTTTTATGGTTACTTTAATGTTAGAATCGAATCACTTCTTTTAGGTTTTGCTATGCGTGTGATTGAAACCACTGGTATCCTCAATACCCAAGGACAAATTCAACTTGATCATCCTATTCCCCAAGAAAAAGATCGGTTTGTGCGCGTCATTCTTTTGATGTCGGAGGATGAACTGAACGAAAAAAACTGGCTAGATGCCGTTTCCCATAACCCTAGCTTTGCTTTTCTGCAAGATCCCGAAGAAGATATTTATACCCTTAACGATGGACAACCTGTAACTAATGAAGGGTAAAATTGTATTAATTCAATTTCCCTTCGACGATTTATCTTCCAGTAAGGTTCGTCCTGCTTATTGCCTAACCAATCAAATTGGAGGCTATCAACACATTATCTTTGCCCTAATTACCAGTCGTATTCCAGAAAATCACCTTCATACAGATATTATTCTGAGACCAGAAAATCCAGATTTTATAATCAGTGGTCTTCGCCAATCGTCAGCCATCAGACTTGATCATTTAGTAACACTTCGATCTTCACTGATTCAGCGTGAACTAGGCTCATTATCATTAAAAACACAAACCTTAATTGTAGATATTTTGTCCGATATTCTACGTTCTTAAAAAAAATACGACCACTGATTTCTTCGGGGGCATTATTTAACGCAGTTTTTAGCTTTAAATTATAATAAATTTGTCTGTTATATCCGTTACGCTATGCTAAGATATTCTACCCTTACTGCTACAATTGGCTCCAAAGACCACTATAACCAACTAAAACCATGACTCAAGCCACTTTTGCAGAAATACTAGACGCAACCAAACAACTTCCCCCAGAAGATCAAGAACAACTGATTCACATTTTAAAAAAGTGAAAGACATGGACGAGGCTCAACAATACCTCAACAACTAATGGAAAGTATTCCGGCAAGATTAAAATAAATTAAGGTCATCTGGCCGCAGTCAGTTTTAACCGACTGAAAATATTACTTGGTCTGAGGAGCTTTTTCAAATTGACAGACGATCGCGTTTATTGGTTAGCATGGTCAAGTATTGCTGGAGTTGGGTCAATTTCCCTAAAGCGACTCTATCAACATTTTGGCAGTGTCGCTGTGGCCTGGAATGCCACCGATACTGCGATCGCAGAAGTGGCAGGATTCGGCAAAAAGTTAATGGTAGGGGTACGGGAGGGGCGATCGCAAATTGACCCAGAAGCTCTTTTCGCCAAACATATCCAGAAAAACCCCCTTTTTTGGACCCCTAGCGACCCAGAATATCCCCGCTTTCTCTGGGAAATTCCCAGTCCTCCCCCCTTACTTTACTATCAAGGAAAGGTCAATTTAGAGGAAAATCAGGGAAATATCCCCACCGTCGCTATTGTGGGTACTCGTAACCCCACGGATCACGGCAGGCGCTGGGCGCGGCGCTTAAGTACCCTTTTGGCCCAACAGGGATTTACTATTGTTTCTGGCATGGCCGAAGGAATTGATGGCGAGGCACACCAAAGCTGTTTAAAAGCAGGGGGAAGGACGATTGCCGTCTTGGGAACGGGGGTCGATGTGGTTTATCCTAGTCGTCATCGGCAGCTACACGCGGACATCCAAAAGCAGGGTTTAGTCATTAGTGAACATCCCGCCGCAACTCAGCCGAATAAAGCCCATTTTCCCAGTCGTAATCGCATTATCGCCGGTTTAAGTCGCGCGACGATTGTTATCGAGGCCCCCGAAAGATCAGGCTCCCTGATCACGGCCAGTTATGCTAACGAATTTGGCGGCGATATCTATGCTTTACCCAATTCTCCCGATATTGCTGCCGCTAGGGGTTGTTTACAACTGATTCATCAGGGGGCAGAAATTATCGTTTCTGAGGAGAAATTATTAGAAATGTTGGGGGCAATTCCCACCACGAACCAATCTGCACCGGTTAATCTCTCCCCTTCACTCCCTCTAGAGACATCCCCGGTCGTTAATGCTGCTCCTCCAGTCAATCTAGAACCTAGACTAGCACAAGTGTATCAGTTATTTGACAGAGATGCCCTGTTGTTTGACATTATTGTTCAAAAAATGCAAATCCCCACCTCAGAAGTGGCGGGGATCTTATTGGAATTAGAATTAATAGGTTTAGTGACTCAGTTACCCGGTATGCGTTACCAGAAAACCTAGTCAACTTCCAGGAGTTTATTTAGGGTGGTAGCTAAAGTGGTTCTCGGTACAGCCCCGACCACCATATCAACTTTTTGACCTTCTTTGAAGATCATCAGAGTAGGAATACTGCGAATCCCATACTGACTAGCGATATTGGGGTTTTCGTCGGTGTTGAGTTTCACCACCTTGACTTTCCCTATGAACATTTCGGCAATTTCTGCGACAACGGGAGCCACCATTCGACAAGGACCGCACCAAGGAGCCCAGAAATCCACTAGGACAAGGTCGGTACTATCTAAAACTTCGACTTTAAAGTTGGCATCTGTAACTGCAGGAACCTCTGACATACTTAAGAAATCCTCTAGTAATCACGGTTATCTAGAATACGCAAAAATTCCATTCTAGAGATTCGTGGTGCGATGTTGACATTCCACTGGTGAAAAGGACGAGAACTAGCTCTAAATCCACTGTAGAGGCCTTAACTTGTATCAGAGGTAGCTTCTTGGATTAATTTCACAAGGGGTATTCTTCTATTTTATAACCCTAGAGGCTCTATTTTGACTTTTTTTTGATAAAGTTTTGTAATATTGCCCGAGTCAAGGATGGGTGATGGCAGCCAGATAAAATTTTCTGGAAGAAAAACCCGAAAAGTCAGCGATTTTATCTAGGCTTAACCTGAGTTTGATTATGATCAGCACAAGCCCCTCCTAATTGAGCTTTTTTATGAAAATTCTGGTCTTAAATGCGGGATCGAGCAGTCAAAAAAGTTGTTTGTACGATTTAGAGTTTCTCCCTGGCCATCCTCCGCAACCAATTTGGCAAGCGGGGATCGATTGGACGGTTAACCCTGATTACGCGGTTTTAACGGTAAAAGCTCAGGGAATTAAACAGGAAATTAATCTTTCTAGTCAGGATCGTCCGGCGGGAATTGCTCGGATGTTAGATACCTTAGTCACTGGCGAAACTAAGGTAGTAGCCAACCTCGCCGACATTAGTATAGTCGGTCATCGAGTTGTCCATGGTGGCACGGAATATTCCCAGGCTACCATGATCACTCCCCAGGTCAAAGAAACGATTAAAAAGCTGATTCCCCTGGCTCCTAGCCATAATCCCGCTCATTTAGAAGGAATTGAGGCAATCGAGCAAGTTTTGGGCGATGTTCCTCAAGTAGCAGTGTTTGACACCGCTTTTCATCGTTCTATCCCTCCTCAGTCTTCTCTTTATCCCATTCCCTACCAATGGAGTGAACTGGGAATCCGTCGCTATGGTTTCCATGGCACCAGTCATCAGTACTGCTCCCAACGGGCCGCCGAATTGTTGGGAAAACCCCTAGAATCCTTGAAAATGGTGATCTGTCATCTGGGCAATGGTGCTTCCCTATCGGCAGTCAAGGGGGGTAAAAGTATCGATACTACTATGGGGTTTACTCCCCTAGAGGGATTGATGATGGGAACCCGCAGCGGTTCGATCGATCCAGGGATTCTGATTTATCTAGAGCGAGAATATCAATACAATCCCGATAGTTTAAATAGCTTACTCCATAAAGAATCCGGTTTAAAGGGAATTTCTGGTATTTCTGGGGATATGCGGGCAATTACCACGGCGATGGCCGAAGGCAACCAGAGGGCTAAATTAGCATTTGAGATGTATATTCATCGTCTGAAAGGTTTAATCGGATCGATGATTGCTTCTCTAGAGGGGTTAGATGTGTTGGTATTTACGGCAGGAATCGGCGAAAATTCAGCTTTAGTACGGGAAAAAGCCAGTCAAGGCTGGTCTTTTTTGGGTTTAGAGTTAGATTTAGCTAAAAATGCCGCTCGTCCCCGGGATGAGGATATCGCCAGCGAGACATCTAAAGTGCGAGTGATGGTAATTGCTACGGCGGAAGATTGGGCGATCGCACGAGAATGCTGGCATTTATCCCCATAGACCTCATCTTTGGCCATTCTCTTTTGGCTCTTCCGTTGTGGGAATCTCCATAATCGGATGGTTGAGAGCAATCATCAAATGGTCTCCCTCTTGGCTAATACTGCTCGGACTGCTGGCCATTTGGGAGAGGGGATCATTGCGTACCGAGACGAAGTAGGAGCCAACAGCGATCGCCATAGCCGTGAAAATCGCGCCACCATAAACATAATATTGCCGACGACGCTGACCATCGACTTTTCTGAACACCTGTTCTGCCAATCGGTCGCTGGCCATAGTAACCGGTACGGGAATCTGCCTTAAATTAGTTTGTAATCCCAAGAGCTGCCGATAGAGTTTTTTAGCGGCAGCATCATGGTCTAACCAATGCTGAACTAGCTTCCTTTCCTCTACCGTTACTTCGTTGTCAATATAGGCGCTAATTAAATCGAAACGATGAGCTTCCTCGTTATCCTCATCTAAGAACAAAATATCCTCGGCTGCGGAGTTGGAATCCCCCTCATCGTGACGTAACAAAGACTTGATCCATTGAACGTCTTCGGGTTGATAATTATTCATGGTTGACCTCGACCAGAAGCGATCGGTATGCAATCACTTTTCACCAGCATGGAGCTAGTTAAATTTAACGACTCCTCACTTCGGCCGTTAGTGCCGAATCACCACAATTTTCTTTAGCCTTCCGTAAAATAGGGCTGTAAAACAGATTGTAATTTAGCGCGAGCGCGAGCAATGCGAGATTTAACAGTTCCTAAAGAAACTCCCGTGATCTCGGCAATTTCTTCGTAGGCCATGCCTTCAATTTCTCGGAGAATAATAGTTGTCCGAAAAGCTTCTGGTAAATCAGCGATCGCAGACTGTAATTGATCGTAGAATTCGTGGGTGGTGAGATGTTCATCGGGACTGGGGTAATCGGACTCGATATCCCAATCGATTTCGCCATCTTCCACGCGCCGGGGAGCATCCAGAGAAATGGGGTGATTAACCCGCTTGCGTTTCCGCAATTCGTCGTAAAAAAGATTAGTAGCAATGCGACTTAACCAACCGCGGAACTTGAGGGGTTCATGGAGACGGTTAATATTGCGATAGACGCGAATCCAGACCTCTTGGGCCAAATCGGCGCGATCTTGCCAATCGGGAGCCAAATGATAGAGTAATTTATCAATATGAGCTTGATAGCGCCGCAGCAGTTCCGCAAAGGCTGCTCGATCCGGCTGACAGCCTTCCTGACAGCGTGCAATTAGATCGTAGTTGGAGAGTTTGTCAGGGGACACGGGGTTTTGAGACTTTTTGGACTCAATTGACCAAGATGCTGGAATCGATTGACTCATGGGATTTCCTCAAGGATATAAACTCCTCACTCAGGGCTTGAGGACGGGAGAAGTTAGCAAAGGTTCCCGAAAATAAATAATTTTTTTTCCATATTTTGATTCTAACTGATCGAACCGAGTTCCTGGACTGAGATTTGAGCGAAGCACTCAATGTTTGACCTTCTCGTTCGACCACGGGGCTGAAAACCTTACTAAGCAGTTATTTCAGCCACTGCATCCCTATTTGATGCCTAAACAGTTCCCACCTATGAGAAACGCTGTCACCGCCATCAAGAGCTAATTAGAACAAAATTACTAAACAAAAACAACCCACCAGAAAAAGGGTAAATAGCTGAAAGGCTTACGGAGCAAGGGATAGAAAAAAGATCAAAAAATTTTGCCAAAAGGGGTTGACAAACTTAGGGAAGTTAGATACATTGGTAAATGCGCGGTTGAAGCAAAGCGAAAGCGAAGCGAAACAAACGACGCTGGAACCTAGA